>JAVHXX010000368.1:0-3576 GCA_031119595.1 Patulibacter sp.
GGACCACGGGGGTCGGCTGCGGAGCCGGGCTCGGTGTGGGGGTCGGCGTCGGCGTCGGGACGGGCGTCGACTGGCCCGGGAACGGATCCGGCGAATCTGCGGCGGCTCCGTGGCCGGATGCCGGTGTCACGAGCCCCGCGGTCTGCTGCACCGAGCGCACGGCCGCCTCGAGGTCGATGATGCCGTGGGCCTTGTTGGCCGTCGTGTAGCCGGCGACCTGGCGGCTGGTCGACACGAGCACCTGCCGGATCGCCGAGGCCGTCAGGTCGGGGGCGAGGCCTCGCAGAAGGGCGGCGGCGCCGGACACGTGCGCGACGGCGGCGGTCGCCGCCCTCGCCTCGGTCCGCGCACCGGCAGCCGTCGGCACGCCGCCGGCCCCGGGCGCCGACACATCGGTGGTCGTGTCGCCGTCGGTCGTGCCCGGGGTGTCGTTCGCGTTCGCGGGGCCGACGCAGATCACGTTCGGGTAGGTCGTCTTGTCCTGGCAGATCGGATACGGCGCGGCGTTCTGGCCGGTGCCGCTGATCGCGAAGGCGAAGAGGACGTTCGACTTCGCGTGCACGAACTGCCGGAAGGCCGTCGAGTCGGGGGTGTCCGGCGGCCAGGGCGCATCGATGATCGTCGCGCCCATCGCGACCGCGTAGGTCAGGGCGTCGACCGTGACCTCGGAGAAGCAGTCCGGATTGGTCCCGTAACACGCACGGACCGGCAGCACCCGCGCGTTCGGGGCGACGCCGGCGCCCTCGACGCCGTTGTTCGCGAGTCCCGCGATGATCTCCGCCGAGCTCGTGCCAGGTCCGTTCGGGTCGGTCGGATCGCCGTCCGGCGAGGTCGTCGGCCCAGCCTCGGTCCCGCTCCCGAGAAAGTCGCAGCCGACATCGCCGTTCGCGGGGTCGGCCGCGTACGCCGGGCCCGGGCCGTACGCGTCGACGCACGTGTAGGGGCCGGTCAGCTTCACGAGGTGCGAGGCGAGGTCCGGGTCGGTGAGGCGGGCACCGGTGCCGATGTCGCCGACGATCACGTGCTTGGGGGTGCGGGCGAGGATGTCGAGCGCCGCGGCGGCGCGCATCTGCTGGAGGTCGCTCTCGAGCCACGGGTCGTTGTACGTCTTGGCCGCGTGGGCCGGGGCCGCCGCCACGAGGGCCACCACCACGCCCACCAGAACCGGAGCCCGCATTCTCATCTCCGGGACGATCACGGCCCGTCGCACCGGAGTCAAGACCTTCTGACGCCGCCGCGCCCGGTCCGGCGCCTGCGGGCGCAGCGACCCCGCATCTAGGACTTCTTGACGTAGACCGTCACGCGCTGGAACGACGCCGACGGCCGGTAGCCGCCGGGCGAGAGCGTCTGGCCGGCGAACGGCTTGAGGTCCGGGTTGCCCTCGGCGAGATCCTTGGGCAGTTTGACCTTCACCGTCTCCTGGCCGTTCGCGGCGGTCGACCCGGTGCCCGGAGCCGACGGGTACGTGAAGTACGTGAGGAACTGGCCGGCGCCCGCCGACGGACTCAGCAGCGCGGCGTATCCGACGACCGCGCAGATCTTCCAGCCGGGCTTGGCGGTCCAGGCGAAGGTCGGGAACGACTGCGTGTTCACGGTGAAGGCGACGTACTTGCTCGTGCTCTTCATCGTCGTCTGCGAGCCGTCGATCAGCGAGTAGGGGTACCACTGGTCGTCGTGCTTCCGGCACCCGTGGTACATCGACGGCGAGTCCTGGCCGCCGAGGTACTTGCCGGTGCCGGCGGTCGGTCCGAGGGACTTGTCGGACTCGGGACTCTTCTTCGCGGCGAGCGCCGGCGTGGCGGCCGTCGCGGCGACGATCGTCAGGAGAGCAAGACCCGGCAGACGGAGCACCGGGCGATCCTAGAGCCGGAGCGGAGGCTCCGCCAGCGGCGCCCACGTGGCGCTGCGTAGTTCCGCGTACGTGGCTGTTCCAACGAGCGGTCGCGGATGTCCGGAACACTGTCCTGGGCGGCTTCCGGCTGGATATCCTCGCGCGACCATGCTCCCCCGTCTCGTCTGGTCGTTCCCGCTCTCCCTCGTCGCCGCGGCGGCCGTCGCGATGCCCGCGCACGCGACCGGCGTCGCCTACGTCGACGGCGGTCAGGTGTGGGTCGCCAGCAGCGACGGCACGAGCAAGCACCAGCTCAGCCAGACCGTCGGCAGCGACGCATGGAACACGGTCGCGCAGTCCGACACCGGCTCGATCGTCGGAGTGCGCAACCAGCCGGGGAAGATCGCGACGCTCTCCAGCTTCGAGGTCTGGAACCCGGACGGCATGTCGAACGGCGTCGGCCCCCTGACCGCCGAGAGCGGGTGGTCGACCACCTCGTACCCGGTCGGCCTCGACCTCACCGCGGACGGCAAGACCATCGTCTACGGGTACTCGAACACGCGCAACTTCGGCTCGACCCTCGAGACCGGGACCTACCTTCTCTCGACGGCGAACCGGTCCACGAACGCGCCGGTCAAGCTCGCGGGCCACATGTGGCCGACCCTCGTCTCCGGAAACCGGCTCCTGACCACGCCGAACCAGCGGTCGAGCGAGCTCCAGGACACGGGGGCGCAGCCGCCGTTCGTGCAGACGTTCAAGGGCTGGGGTGTCGGCGGCCTCAGCGGCTACGACACCCACCGCACGAAGGTCTCCGCCGACGGCAAGGTCTTGGCGAGCGAGTTCGTCAAGTACGCGCAGAGCAGCACCACCGTCGACGACTCGAAGATCGCGGTCTTCCCGATCACGAGCGCCGGCGGCGACATCGACGACGTCCACTCGTGCTTCCTCCCGACCCAGGGCAGCGCCTCCTCGGTGTCGATCGCCCAGGACAGCAGCCTCATCGCGTGGAAGGACGATCGTGGCGTGGTGGTCGCCCCGCGGCCGGCCTTCATCGGTACGGGCATCGCCCAGGTGTGCGAGCTCAGCACGCCCCCGGTCGTGATCTCGGCCACCGGTTCCTTCCCGTCGCTCGGCCCGTTCGACGCGAAGCGCCTCGACCCGGTGCCGGCCGGTGGCGGCACGGGCGGCGGCGGGTCGACCGGCACGACCACCCCGACGCCGGGCACGGGGACGGGCACCACGCCCGGCGGGACCGCGACCACGGCGACCCCGTCGACGGCGGGCACGCCGGCGAACCCGCTCCCCGCGGCAACCCTGAAGTCGGCGACGCTGTCCCAGCTCCGGACGGGTCTGTCGCTCACCGTCAACGCCACCCGCAAGGGCACGGTGTCCGTCACCCTCACCGTGCCGGCCGGCAAGGTCGGTCTCAAGGGCAAGGCCCGCACCATCGCCACCGGGTCCACGAAGGCCAAGGGCAAGGGCAAGGTCCGCCTCACCCTCAAGGCCAACGCCCTCGGCAAGGCCAAGGCCGCGAAGCTCGCCGGGGTCAAGGCCACCCTGAGGATCACGATCGCCGGGAAGACGACCACGCGCACGGTGACGCTGGGGTGAGATGACGGCACCGCCGCGGTGCGGTCGGCGGGGCGCGGCGACGGCCGCGTGTCGGCGCGACGGCCGCGTGTCGGGGCGACGACGCGGGGCGGGTCGGGGCGGGCCCCCAGGGGCGCCCCGACCCCGGCGGCGCG
>JAVHXX010000368.1:3586-4828 GCA_031119595.1 Patulibacter sp.
TCAGTCGCGGACGTAGTGGTGGCGGCCGACGCCGTCATAGCCACCGCCGTTGCGGCAGCACCGTTTGAAACCGGCGTCCGCTGCCGCACGGGCACGGATCGTTGTCGCCGAGCTTCTCGACGAGTTCGATCTCACCACCCTTGATCACCCGGTGGCCGCGCTTCACGCGCGCCTCCGACGGGAACCCGTGGCGACGCTTGCTCATCGGCTCGAAAGGAGCCGACGTCGTCGTCGCTAAAAGGACGTCTCGAGGTCGTTCTCGGGGTACATGATGCCTTCTCCTGCGTCGTGGTCGGGACGGCGGGATGGTAGGCGGCCGGGTGCCGGAGGGGCAACCCGGACGGGCGGATGTCCGATGGGCGATGAGGGACTCGAACCCCCGACTCCCTGTGTGTAAAACAGGTGCTCTAACCAACTGAGCTAATCGCCCCGGGCGGCGCGGCGAGGCCGCGCTGCGGGACCGGAAGCGTATCGACCGACGGTGGCGCGACGCGGGGCCGCGCGTCAGGCGTCGGCGGGGTCGGCCCAGCCGCGATGGTCCGGGTCGAGGACGGACTTGATGAGCCCGGTGGCCTGGGCCTTCATGGAGGCGAGCGGCTGGTCGTTCTCGACGGCGTAGGCACTGAGCTCACGCAGGCCGCCGGTGATCATGATCGCGGTCGCCTTCTGCATCGGCGCGACCTTCGGGTTGTGCTCCGCGACGACGGCGACGAGCGCGATGAGCAGGTCGGCGAAGGTCTCGATCTCGCGGCGCTGGCGGGCCATGCCGACCTCACCGAGGGCCGTCACCTCGCGCGTGAACGCAAGCGCGAGTTCGGGCTCTGCGGCGACCTCGTCCATGTAGACGCCGACGGTCTGCTCGACCTGCTCCTCCCACGGCGCCTCCGGATCGAGGGCCTCGGCGATGCGCTCCCCGAGGAAGCGGTTCGACTCGTCGAAGAGGGCGAGGAAGATCGCCTCGCGGTCGTCGAAGTGCTGGTAGAAGGTCCGCCGCGACGTGCGCGCGCGGCGGACCACATCGGCGACGGTGGTCCCGCGGTAGCCGTGCTCGCGGATCGACGCGGCCATCGCGTCGAGCAGCCGCTCGCGGTGCCCGGCACCGGGCAACTGCCCCGAATCGGGGCGACCGGGCGCGCGCTTCGCGGCGACCGGGGGCGTCTCTGCGTTGGCGGCGCTCACCCGCAAACCGTACCGAGCCGCGGCACCCGGCCAGATGCGCCCGCGCACGCAACGGGGTGACGC
>JAVHXX010000008.1 GCA_031119595.1 Patulibacter sp.
GTGCGCGCGGCGCGGCGGCCCCGGCAGCCACGCCGTCGCCCGCCGAGGCCGCGACGCCGCGGCGCCCCGCCGCCAACGCGAACGCGAGCACGGCGAAGCGCATCCTGCGGCGCGTGCCCGGCGCGCAGCGCCTGCGGGCGCGGTGGTGGCAGATGCAGGACCGGTCGGTCGCGTCGCGCACCGCCGACATCCGCACCGCCGTGCAGGCCGTCACCGACCGCACCTCGGACCTTGCCCACGTCGCGACGGCGCTCGACGACGAACGGGCCCGGCGCGACGAGCTCACCCAACGGCTCACCGCCGACCAGGCCGCCAGGGACAAGGCGCTCGAGGAGCGTCTCGACGGCCTCGACCGCCGCCTGGCCGTCACGGCGGTCGCCGAGGAGGTCCGGCAACTCGTGGCCGAAGCACGGCAGGTGACCGCCGACCATCTCGTCCGCCACAGCGTCGAGCCCTACGGCATCCGCGAAGCGGGGTTCGCCATCGAGGACGTGGCCGGGATCGGGAAGGCGCTCGGCGCGAGCGACCTGGACGCCACCGGCGACCAGTACGCCGACTTCCTCGCGACGTTCCGCGGCCCCTACGACCGTGTGCTCCAGCTCATGGAGGTCTACGGCCCATTGCTGAAGGGCCACGGACCGCTCCTCGACATCGGCAGCGGCCGCGGCGAGCTGCTCGAGGTCGCCGAGCGTGCCGGCATCGAGGCCTCCGGGATCGATCTCGACGTCGAGCTCGTGCGCCAGTCCGTCGAGCGGGGCCGCACCGCGGTCGTCGGCGACGGCATCGAAGCACTCCGCGAGGCCGCCGAGGCGTCCCTCGGCGCCGTCTCCGCGATCCACGTGGTCGAGCACCTCGCCGTCGATGACCTCGAGGCGTTCTTCCGGCAGGCGCAGCGCGCCCTCCGCCCCGGCGGCCTGCTCCTCTCCGAGACGATCAATCCACACGAGGTCAGCGCGGCGTCCACCTTCTGGGTCGATCCGACCCACCGCGGGCCGGTGTTCCCCGAGGTCGCGCTCGCGTTGGCGCTGAGCACCGGCTTCCGTTCCGCGCACGTGTTCGCCCCGGACGGCACCGGCGACTGGGAACACGACCGCAGCCGCTCGACGCGCTACGCCCTCGTCGCGCGGCGCTGACCGACGACCCTAGGCGCCGCCCACGACCTCGAAGGCGCGGCCGGTGGCGTCCGGCGGGTGCGCGCCGCCGAGGAGGTAGTGGTTCGGACCGAGGAGCAACGGCTCCGCCGGGTAGTCGCCCGGCACGTCGTCGCGCACGAAGAAGGCGTTGTTCCCGGTGAGGTCGACGTGCACGAAGCGGTATCCCTTCGCCGCTGCGAGCCCGCGGAGCGCACCGACCGAGGCGCCGTAGAAATCGGTGCCCTGCCACGGGCCGGCCCCGATCGGCTGCGTGACCGCCGATCGCGGGTCCTGATGGGTGTTGACCTCGATGACCACGACCTTGGGCGACAACCCGGTGATCGCCTTCCAGACCCAGTAGTCGTCGCTGTCGATGTCGATGGAGAGGAGATCGAGGTCCGCCGGGACGCCCATCTCCGCGAGCACCCCCTCGATCGTGTGCGGTTCGACCATCGTCTGGCGGGTGGTCACGCGGCCACTCGGCCCGTACTTGCGATGCAGCCGCCCGTGACTCTCGGGGTCACCCTCGAGCAGGACCCCGCGCCACCCGAACACGTCCGCGAGCAACGCGGTGTTCGTCTCGACGCCATCCTCGGCTCCGAACTCGACGAAGAAGCCCGGACCGTCGATGCCGGCACGCCGCAGGATCTCGCCGATCACCCCGTCTTCGCCGTTCTGTGAGAAGACCTTCAGTTCATACGGACCGAGGCCGGTACCGTCCGGAAAACCGGGAATGCCGCCTTCCCGCCGTCGGGCGTACTCGCTGAGCGCCAGGAGCTGGCCGCGAGAGGTCGGATGGAGTGGGCGCATCGCCGCAGCGTATCGGTGAACATTCACGCTCGACCGGTCCGAACGCGCTCCCCCCGTGTTCCGAACAGATAGCCTCCGAGACCAGCCGTAGCGATCGTCCACGGGATCGGGCCTGGTCGATCAGACCCCCGGCCGGATCATGTCGCCCCGTCCATGTCACCTCCTCCCGTCACAACCTCGACTTCTCCAGTGATCGGTGACACCGCCACCCGCCGCCGCCGTTCACCGCTCGTCCCGGCGGGCGCCGTCATGGTGCTGCTGTCACTCGTCGCGGGCGTCATCAACTACGCCTCCAACCTCGTCTTCGGCCGGCTCCTCACCCCCGCCGAATACGGTGACCTCACTGCGCTCCTCGCACTCTCGGTGATCGCCAGCGTCCCGGCGTTCGCCGCGCAGACGCGCATCGCCGAGCGGCTCACCACCCACCGCACCCGCGGCGACCTCGACACGGCGGCATACTCCATCCGCCACGGCGCTGCGCACGTCGGCGTGTACGCCCTGCTGCTCGGCGCCGCGTGCCTGGCCGCGTCGCCGCTCGTCGAGAAGATCCTCTCGCTCCACGCGATCGGTCCGGCGATCGCGCTCAGCCCGCTACTCGTCGTCAGTTTCCTCACCCCGCTCGCTCTCGGCGTGCTGCAGGGCCTCGAGCGTCTCATCGCGCTCGGCCTGTTCATGGTCGCGATCGCCCTCTCGCGACTGGTCGTCGGCACCCTGTGGGTGGAGACCGGCGGCGGCAGCGGCGGTGCGGTCGCCGGCCAGGCGCTGGGCACGGCGGCGGCGCTCGTCGCGATCGCCCTGCTCGTGAAGCCGCAGTCCGCGTCGCCCGGCCGGGGCGCCGCGACCGCCGGTGCGAAGCGCAAGATCGATGCACCGGCGCTCAGTGCCACGGGCGCGTTCATCGCGTTCGCCCTGCTCTCGAACCTCGACGTCGTGCTCGCCAAGCTGGCGCTCACGCCCGAGGGCGGCGGCGCCTACGCCGCCCTGAGCACCATCGGGAAGATCGTGCTGTTCCTCCCGAGCGCCGTGGCCGTCGCGATGGTTCCGCGCGCAGCACGCCGCCGCGAGGAGGGCAACTCCGCCTCGAGGGAGCTACGGATCGCCGCACTCGTCACGTTCGCCATCAGCGCCGTCGCTGCCACCGCAGCGTTCACCTCGCCGGGGCTGGTCCTCTCGGTGATGTTCGGTGACCAGTACGACGCGGCCAAGGGTGGCGTGCTGCCCATCGTGCTCGCCGGCACCGGGCTCTCCCTGATCTACCTGCTCGTCGTGTACACCGTTGCGGTCCAGGACCGTCGCTGGAGCACGTTGCTGCTGGTCGGGGTGGCGGTGCAGATCATCGCGATCCTCCAGTGCAACTCGCCGTCGCAGGTCGCCACGGCGCAGGCCGCCGTCATCTGGGGCACGCTCCTCGTGAACGAGGTCCTCTTCCACCCGCTGGTGGTCGCGGAGCGGTTCGCCTGGCGCGGGCGCCGCGAGGCGCGCAGATGACGTCGGCCCGGCCGCTGCTTTCGCTGATCACGCCCGTCTACCGAGGCGAACGGTTCATCGAGTCGTCGATCCGCACCATCCTCATCGAGTTGGACACCCTCGCCCCCGTCGCCGGGGACCGGCCACCGTTCGAGCTCATCGTGGTCGTCGACGGCGAACTCGACAGCTCCACGTCGATCGCCGAGTCGATCGACGACGACCGGGTCAAGGTCATCAGCTATCCGCACAACCAGGGCAAGGGCTTCGCGCTGTGCGCCGGGATGGCGCAGGCCGGCGGCGCACTCGTCGGGTGGCTCGACTCCGACCTGGACATCCACCCCCGCGTCATCGTCGACGCCTCCCGGAAGATCCTCGACTCCGAGATGGATGCCGCCGTCGGCTCCAAGCGCCACCGCGACAGCCAGGTCGACTACCCGCTGCTGCGCCGTGTGTACTCGTGGGGCTTCCAGCACGTCTCGCGCGTGCTCCTGCGCGTCGGCGTCCCCGACACCCAGGTCGGGGCGAAGGTGTTCCGTCAGGAGGTCATCATCACGGCGCTCCCGCTGCTCCGCGTGAAGCGGTACGCCTTCGACCTCGAGGTCCTCGCCGTCGCCGCGGAGTTCGGCTTCGACCAGGTCGCCGAGGTCCCGATCGCCCTCGACTACCAGTTCAGCGGCACCGGCATCAATCTCCGCGCGGTCTGGAACATGCTCCAGGACACGTTGGCGATCACCTACCGGATCCACTCGCGCTGGTACGTGCGCCAGTACGCGCGCATGCATCGCCGACGTCTCGCCGGCGACCACGCCGGCCTCGCGCCGAGCGACGGCCCGGCCGTCCCCACCGGCAACCTCGAGCTGTACCGCACGCTCACCGCCACCGACCCGGCCGCGCCCGTGCCGGCCCCGGCGGCGCCGGGGAGCAACCCACTGGAGACGTCGTGAGCGACGCCGGCACCGAGACCCCGATCCGCACCGACGACCCCACCGTCGAGGACATCCCCTCGGCCGGTACGGGCGAGGAGCCGCCGCAGGCGCCCCCCACCGAACCGCGGAGCCGCCGCCGGCCCTCGCCGGAGGCCACCGCCGGCATCGTCGCCGGGCTGATCCTCTTCATCTGGTGCTGCTGGACGTACTGGCCGCTGCCGCTGCACCTCGGCACGATGCAGGCGGGGCCCCCGGGCGACGGCTGGAGCGGCACCGCCATCTGGCGCGCGCTCGCCACCGAGCACCTCAACCCCTTCGCCGCCGGCACGATCAAGGCGTTCAACGCGCCCGAGGGCATGGTCGTGCCCTACCAGGTCAACATCCAGCAGTGGCCCACGACGATCTTCTATTACGTCGCAGCCAGAGTGGTCGGTGCGGACGCCGGCCAGACCCTCTACATGACCACCGGATACGTCCTCACGGCCGGGAGCATGGGCTGGTTCCTACGCCGGTTCGTGGTCCGTGACTCGTGGATCGCCGTCGTGCTCGGCTGCGCGCTCGCGTTGCAACCACTCTCGGCCGTCAAGGGTCCGGGCCACACCGCGTTCGTGCACCTCTGGCCCATCGTCTTCACGATCGGCGCCGTGCTGATCATGCGCGAGACACCCACGGTGCGGAAGGCGATCATCGCCGGGCTGCTCGCCTTCCTCACCGTGTCGTGGTCCGGCTACCACCTGCTGCTCGGCGGCACCGCCTACGGGATCGTGCTGCTCGGCACCCTCCTGATCGCCGCGAAGGGCACCCGCAAGCTCGCCTTCCGGAACACGATGATCGCCGGCGCGACCACGTTGGTCGGCCTCGGCGTGTTGGGGGTGTGGCTGAAGATCGCCGGTCACGGCGCCGATCCCACGCAGGCCGTCCGTCAGAATCCGCTCGACGTCCTCACGGTCTACGGGGCTCGGCTCTCCGAGTACCTCGTCCCGCCGAGCGGATCGAAGGTGTTCGGCAGCGTCACCGAGCCGTTCTTCGCCACGCGCATGCACGGCTCGAACGCCTGGGAGACGTCGGTCTACATGGGCAACCTGCTCGTCGGTCTCGCGATCACGGGATTCGTGGTCGGGGTGGTGCTCCGGCGACGCGCCGAGGCGGAGCCGCGCGAGTGGCGCCGCCCGCTCATGTCCCGCGGCACGATCGTCGTCGCCGGCACCGTCGTGATGCTCGTGGCGATCGCGTCGTCGTTCCCACCCTCGATCTACGTCGGCGGCGTCGAGATCCCGATGCCGTCGCGCGCGTTCCACGCCGTCCTGACCACGTGGCGCGTGTACTCACGGTTCACGCTCGTCGCCGCGATCGGGATGCTGATCATGGCCGCCATCGGCCTGGCCTGGCTCGCCGGCTCCGGCCGGAGGCGGATCGCCGTCCTGGCACTCGCCACGGTCCTGATCCCCCTCGACCTCGCCGTGAACGTCGGCCATTCGATCGCAACCACCCCGCCACAGATCGCGGCGAAGGTACGGGCGCTGCCGCCGGGCATCATGGCCCAGTACCCGCTCGAGCGCGGCGAGGGCGACGGCTTCCTCCCGATCTACTACCAGCACATCTACGGGCGTCCTGTCGTGAACGGCTTCGACGACCAGGCGACCGAGAGCCGGGACAGCCTCATCGCGGACCTCTCCGACCCGAACACGATCGGGCGGCTGAACGCCCTGAACGTGAAGTACGTGATGACCACCACCCGCCCGATCAGCCCGGGTGACCCGGTGCCGCCGATCCCGAAGAAGATGCCGAAGGGCTACGAGGTCGTCGCCTACGGCCTGTACGGGGGCTACGAGGCGTGGGTCTACCAGGTGCCCGAGCAGGACAACGACGTCTTCATCGCTCCCGGCCGCTCCTACTCGGGCGTTCCGAGCAAGCAGACCGGTCCGGCGTGGGCGGCGAGCACCGACTCGACGATCCTGCTCGACGGCGACTGCACGTCGCTCTGCGACGGGACCATCCAGCTCGGGCTCACCTCGTTCGCAACGCCGCGCACGGTCACGGTCGAGCAGGACGGCAAGCCCGTCGCCGTGTCCGTCGGCGCCGCGCCGAAGGTCGGCCCCGTCACGCTCACCCCGGGGCAGACCACGACCCTGTCCATCCACGTGCGTTTCTCGCGCACCTCCACGCTCGAGATCACCTCGAGCGGCAAGGCGCTGCCCATCACCGCCGTCGACCCGAAGTCCACCGATCCGCGCCTCTTCACGGTCGGGATCACCGGGACCAGGTGGATCGCGCCGGGCAGTACCGACGTGTTCCCCACCTCGGTGAACTGATGGCCACGCCCGACGCGACGACGGCGCCCCTCACCGGGGCCGCCGCGCCAACTGCTGCCACGACCGAGACGTCGCGCCGGCGCCGCGGGCGGCCGTCGCCGGAGATCGGTGCGGGCCTGCTCGCCGCCGCCGTGCTCCTCGTGTGGTGCGTGGTCATGTACTGGCCGGTGCCGCTGCACCTCGCGACGTGGCAGGCGGGTGGTCCGGGCGACGGCTGGAGCGGCACCGCCATCTGGCGTGCGCTCGCCGACGAGCACCTGAACCCCTTCGCGGCGGGCGCCATCCACGCGTACAACGCCCCGGAGGGGCTGCCGGTCACGTACCAGGTGAACATCCAGCAGTGGCCGACGACGATCTTCTACTACCTGTTCGCGCGGCTCGGCGACGCCGACGTCGGCCAGACCTTCTACATGACCACCGGCTACGTGCTCACGGCAGGGAGCATGGCCTGGTTCCTGCGCCGCTTCGTCGTCCGGGACAGCTGGATCGCCGTCCTCCTCGGCTGTGCGCTGGCCCTCCAGCCGCTCTCGGTCATCAAGGGGCCGGGGCACACCGCGTTCGTGCACCTCTGGCCGATCGTCTTCACGATCGCCGCCGTCCTCGTCATGCGCGAAACGCCGACGGTCCGGAAGTCCGTCGTCGCGGGCCTGTGGGCGTTCCTCACCGTCTCGTGGTCCGGCTATCACCTGCTCCTCGGCGGCACGGCGTTCGCGGTCGTCCTTCTCGGAACCCAGGTGATCGCCCCGCGTGGCGCGTTCAAGCTCGCGCTCCGCAACACCATCATCGCCGGCGGCACCCTCCTCGCCGGGCTCCTCGTCCTCGCGGTGTGGCTGAAACTCGCGAGCCACGGCGTCGATCCGACGGATGCAGTCCGCCAGAACCCGTTGATCAACATCACGATCTACGGCGCGAGACTCCACGAGTACCTGGTGCCGCCCACCGGCTCGACGATCTTCGGGCACGTCACCGCGCCCTACTTCGCATCACGGTGGCACCTCTCGAACCCTTCGGAGTTCTCGATCTATCTCGGGAACATCCTGCTCGGCCTCGCCGTGGCCGGGTTCGTGGTCGGCGTGCTCCTGCGCCGACGCGCCGAGGCCGAGCCGCGTGAGTGGCGCCGGCCGATCATGGCCCGCGGCACGATCGTCGTCGCCGGTGCCGCCGTGATGATCGTGGCCGTGGCCTCGTCGCTGCCACCGACGATCTCGGTGTTCGGCCTGACGCTCCCGATGCCCTCGCACGCGTTCTATGACGTCCTCAAGACGTGGCGGGTGTACTCGCGGTTCGCGCTCGTGGCGGCGATCGGGATGCTCGTGATGTCAGCGATCGGGCTGGCATGGCTGGCCGGGTCGGGCCGGCGGCGCGTCGTGGTCCTCGCCCTCGCGACGATCCTCATCCCGCTCGACCTCAGCGTGCACGTCGGCGACCCCGCGTCCACGGCGCCTCCGCAGATCGCCGCAGCGATCCGGGCCTTGCCGCCGGGAACGCTCGCCGTCTACCCGCTGGAGCGAGGCGAGGCCGACGGATATGGCGCGATCTACCACCAGGCCGCGTACGGCCGAGACGTCCTCAACGGCTTCGACGACCAACCCACGGAGACCCGCGCGGGTTCGATCAACGACCTTTCCGATCCCGGGACGATCGACCGACTGAACGCGCTCCACGTGCGCTACGTGCTCGCCGTGCCGCGGCCCATCGCCCCCGGAGACGGCACGCCTCCGGTTCCCGCGACCCTGCCGAAGGGGTACGAGGTCGTGGCCACCGGCAACTACGGCGCCTACCCGTCGCTGGTGTACGAGGTCCCGCAACGCTCCGGCAAGGTCCTCGTGTCGCCCGGCCGCACGTTCTCGAACTATCCCGGCGGCGCCGCCGGCACGGCGTGGGGCCAGAGTTCGCAGCCGACCGTCCTCCTCGACGGCGACTGCGACGGCGTCTGCGACGGCACCCTCGAGCTGGGGCTCACGGCCTTCCACGGCGCCCACGAGGTCACCGTGAAGCAGAACGACCACGCGATCCCGGTGACCGTCGGCGGTGTGACGAAGACCGGGCCCGTGCCACTGACCTCGACCGCCGCACAGACCCTGTCGATCCACGTCCGCTTCCGCAACACGGCCACGCTGGTCCTCTCGACCGACGCCAAACCCGAGCCGGTCACCGTGATCGACCCGGCATCGACGGACCCCCGCCTGCTGACGATCGGCATCACCACCAGCCGGTGGACCTCCTCAGGCAGCACGGACGTCAGCCCGGCGCCGCCCGCGGGCTGACCCTGGCGAGCACGTTCCGGCGCCCAGCGCCGGATCGTCTGCGCGGTCAGTCGCGGCGACGCGCGACGACGCTGAACATCGTCGAGCGATGCCGAGCGACCTCGAGCGCCGCCGCCGCGCCGAAGAGCGGGAGCGTGAGCGGGTTCGTGGGCTTTGCGAACGCCTGCCACGGCGAGTCGGGGTCGAGCGAGATCCGGAGGCTGTTCGACCACATGTCGGGCGACCAGTTCCACCAGGCGTCGACGATGTCGAATCCGGCCCGCGAGAGCGCTTCGGTGAGGGCGTCGCTGCTGAAGACGACAAGGTGCCGAGGGACCTCATAACCCCACCATTTCGAGCCGAAGACCTTGGCGCTGAGCGCACGGGCGTCCGGGGTACCGAGGTACAGGAGGCCACCGGGCTCGAGCCCTTCACGCAGGCGCGAGAGCTCGGCGACCGGTTCGCGCAGGTGCTCGATTACGTGGCGGAGCACGATGACCGACTGGGCTCCCGGCTCGAGGCCGGCATCCTCCACGGTCCCGGAGGAGATCTCGATGCCGAGGCGGTCGCCGGCGTACCTCGCCACCTCGGGTGAGTACTCGCGACCGCGCAGCGTGCCCGCCCAGCCGCAGTACTGGAGGCGCTCGAGGAAGCGACCCGTGCCGCAGCCGAGGTCGACGAGGGTGCCGGAGGTGTTGGCGTGCGACATCAGGCGTTTGGCCTCGCGACGCGCGAGCGGCTCGGCGGCCCGCTCGGCGAGACCGCGCTCATCGACGTAGTTGCCGTAGTCGGCGGCGTAGGACTGGGCCAGCACGTCCTCACCGGGCTGGGGGAACTGGAAGACGGTGGCGCAGTTCTCGCACTCGCGGTACGGGAACGTGCCGGGGACGGCGCGCAGCGCGCGGTCCGGGGCGTCGAAGAGGTGCTCCGTGCGGATCGAGCCGCACGCAGGGCAGGGGACGACGTGCTCTTGGCTGCCCATCAGACGTTCTCCGTGTCGTTGGTGACGAGGCCTCGGATGAAGCGCCAGCCGTAGGCGCCGTGACCGGTTCCGAGGGCGACGGGCGTGAGCGCCGCCTTGACCGGGTCCATCCCCTCTTGGAGCGAGAGCGCGGTGACCGCGCCCCAGCCGCCGGTGATCAGGGCGAACGCGAATCGGCGCCGCCGTGCGCTACCGAGGGACCAGAGCAGGAACACCGGGGCGGCAATGAGCGCCGCGCTCGGGACGAAGTAGATCGGGCGCCGGGAGGTCTCCGGGAAGAGCTTCACGAAGCGGCCGCGCTGGTACCCGATGTTGCCGATCTGCCGCCACAGCGGACCGAAGAGCGCACGCCGGTGGTGGTAGACGACGACGTCCGGGATGAAATCGAGTCGGTGGCCACCGTTCACGAGCGCCAGACAGAGCTTCGTGTCCTCGCCGCCATAGAGCTTCGAGGCCCAGCCGCCGACGTCGCGGAGGGCGTCGGTGCGGATGATCAGGTTGTACGCGGGCCAGTCGTCGATCGGATGGCGCTCGCCGATCGCCACGAACCGCTCCCGCAGCCCGCCGGAGCCGAGGCGACTCTCGTAGTAGGCGCCACCGAGGCGCTGCGCCAGCCGTCCGCCGGGCGGGCTGATGCCCGGCCCGCCGATTCCGCCGAGCGTGGGGTCCGCGTCGAAGTAGTCCGACATCCGCTGGATCCATCCCTCGGCCGGATAGGCGTCGTCGTCGAGGAACGCGCAGGCGTCGCCCGTGACATAGGCCATCGCGGCGTCGCGCTTCTCTGCCGGGGAGGTGTCGACGGGAGACCCGGTGGTGCGGGCCTCGACACCGTCCGGGAGTCCCGCGATCGGCTGGTCGGACACCGCGAGGAGCTGATCCCCGGGGCGGAGCTGCAGCAGCGTCTCCTGGAGACACTGGCGGGCTTCGTCCGTGTAGCGGTGGAGGGCGACGATGACGGAGATCTTCATGCAAGCGTGCGCAGCGGGCAACGGTCCGGCGCGGGCACGATGCTAGAGCAGCAGCCCTCGCGCGCGGCGGTTCCCGGTCGGCCACGGATGCCCCTGCCGGACTCCGACGCGGTCCCGGCGGCCCCACGCTCGATAACCTGCCCCGTTCCGCATGCCTTCCTCCATCCCGCCCCTCGAAGCCAGCCACATCCCGGGCCCGACGCCGATCGCGGATCCGCTGGTCTCGATCCTGATCCCCGTGTACAACGAGGAAGTCACGCTCGAGCAGGTCGTGCGGCGCGTGGCCCAGCTCGACGTCGCCAAGGAGATCCTCGTCGTCGACGACGGCTCGAAGGACCGCAGCGTGGAGATCGCCGACCGGCTCGCGGGCGAGTTCGCGGCCGGCCGCACCATCGTGCGCTCGCTGCCCCAGCCCCAGAACATGGGCAAGGGCGCGGCCGTCCGCGCGGGCATCGCCGCGAGCGAGGGCGACATCGTCCTCATCCAGGACGCCGACCTCGAGTACGACCCCGCCGACCTTCCCGCGCTGCTCGAGCCGCTCATCACCGGCCACGCCGACGTCGTCTACGGCTCGCGCTTCTCCGGTGGCCAGCCGCAGCGCGCCCACCTCTTCCTGCACTACGTCGGCAACAAGGTCCTGACGCTCATCACGCGGGCCCTCTTCAACACGACGCTCAGCGACATGGAGGTCGGCTACAAGGCCTTCCGTGGCGAGATCGTGCGCAGCCTCACGCTCCGCAGCAACGACTTCCGCATCGAGCCGGAGCTCACCGCCCGTCTGCTGCGCCGCCCCGAGATCCGCCTCTACGAGGTGCCGATCTCGTACTTCGGGCGCTCGTTCGAGGAGGGCAAGAAGATCACCTGGCGTGATGGTTTCAAGGCCCTGCGTGCGCTGATCACCTTCCGGTTCGACAAGGGCTGATGGCCGCCGCGACCACCGAGCCCGGCGTCGCGGTCCCGCGGCGCTTCGACCTCGTCCGGATCATCCGCTTCGGATGGGTCTCGCTCGTCGGACTCGTCTGCGACTACGCGATCTACGCCCTGCTGCACGCGGGCGCGGGCCTGCCGGCGGGCGTCGCGAACCTCTTCTCCGCGACGGTCGGCATCACCGTCGTCTACTTCCTCTCGCTGCGCCAGCTCTTCTCGCACCTGCCGACGCCGCCTCGCGCGACGCTCGTGCGGTACCTCGCCTACCAGGCCGTGGCCGTGCCGCTCGCCTCCGTCGCCGTGGGGGCGCTCGAATCCTGGCTGAACGCGTTCCTGCTCGCCAAGACCCTCGTGCTGCCGGTGTCGTTCGCGAGCAACTACCTCTTCATGCACTGGCTGCTGCACCGCGCGGACACCGCGGCGACCCCGGCCGCCGGCCGCATCGCCGACGGACCGCTCGGCACCGCAGCCGCGCCGGTCACGCAGGTCGGCGACCGCTGACCCGACCGGGGTCGCCGTGGCTCGGCGACGCGTGCGGTGCCGCCCGGCGCCGCCGCCCTGGGCTCAGTCGAAGCTCCAGAGCTTGTGGCCGAGGAAGTTCAGCGGCGTGATCACGATCTGCGAGATCGCCTGCCCGAGCACGCGGGCGAGGCCTGCGTTGACCAGCGCCTGCAGCACGCCGACGCCGATCAGGAACGTGACGCCGTAGACGACGAAGAACCGGACCGCCTGCGAACCGGCGTGGCCGTCGCGGGCGCCGAAGGTCCAGATGCGGTGCCAGAAGAAGTTGTTGCAGACGCCCGCCATGAACCCGAGCAGGGCGGCGACGCGGTAGTCGACGCCGAGCGCGTGCACGGACAGCGCGTACACGCCGATGTTGGCGATGAAGCCGGAGGCCCCGACCACGATGAAGCGCACGAGCTGCATCCAGTTCTCGGGGCGCTTCATGCCGTGCCGGACCCGCACATGCATCGCCGCGGGCGAACCGGTGAAGCCCGTGCCGGGGGCCGGCGGCAGGTTGTCGGGTGGCAGCGTAGGGCTCGGCACGAAGCACAGACGGTACCGGGGTACGCCCGCGGAGGAGCCCGGAGGCCACGTTCCGGTCGCACCGTGGGGACGCACGGACACCGTTCCTGGCGCGCCGCCACGCGCCGCCCGTGGCTGTCCGTGCCGCACTGTGTGACGTGCGGCGTGCAACGTCCGTGCAACCCTGCCCGCGGCTAGCCTGCGGCCCGTGAGCACCGAGCTGCGCCCCGCCGTCTTCTTCGATCGCGACGGGACCCTCATCACCGCGCCGGTCAAGGACGGCAAGCCGGGCGCGATCCGCAGCGTCGAGGAGATGAAGCTCGTGAAGGATGCCGCCGCCGTCTGCGGCGAGCTCAAGGAGCTCGGCGTCCCCCTCTACGTCTTCACCAACCAGCCCGACGTCGTCCGCGGGCTGACCACCCAGTACGTGGTCGAGCAGATCAACGGCGCGGTGCAGAGCGCGCTGGGCATCGACGAGGTCGCCGTGTCGTGGTCCGACGATCCCGACGACCCGCTCCGCAAGCCGAACCCCGGTCTGCTCACGCAGCTCGCCGAGAAGCACGGCCTCGACCTCGCCGAGAGCATCACCGTCGGCGACCGCTGGCGCGACATCGAGGCCGGGCAGCGCGCCGGCACGAAGACCGTCTTCATCGACCGCGGCTACACCGAGAAGCACCCCGACAAACCCGATCTCGTGGTGCACGAGCTCGGTGAGGCGCTCGACTGGATCCGGGAGACGCTCGGCGTCTGAGGCCGCGGCGCCGCGCCCCGGGCCCGGCTCAGTACTCGTCGCGCTCGGCGCGGGCCACCGCGAGGCCCACGATCACGATGATCCAGATCACGAGGGCGGCGACGGCCGCCCCGTAGGGCATGGTCGAGAAGCCGGGCCCGCCGTCGCCACCGCGGTCGTCGATCGGGCGATGCCCGAACTCCGCCACCACCGAGACCACGTCCGGGAGGAGGTAGTTGCCGACCGTCTCGGAGACCTTCGCGCGCACGTAGAGCGTGATGCCGCCGCTGAGGAGGTAGAGCACGAGCGCGACCGCGATGCCGGCACCGTTCGAGCGCAGCAGCGTGCCGATCGCCATCGCCACGAGCCCCCAGACCGCGGCGTAGAACACCCCGGCGACGAGGCCACGGGCGATGTCGCCCGCCGAGTCGGGGCCGGACGAGGTCGCGACGATCCCGACGATCAGCGCCGGGATGGCGATGATCGCGATCGCAAGGACGAGCGCGGGCGCACGGATCGCGACGAGCTTCCAGCGCGGGACGCCGGTGAGCACGAGATAGCGCATGGTGCCCTGGGCGACGTCGTAGGAGCCCGCGAGCGCCCCGACGACGGTCGCGCCGAACACGAGCGGCGTGCCGATGATCGACGTCCAGTGGTCGGCGGTCTGGTCGGACGCGTTGCCGAGCGCGGCGAACAGCACGGCGATGCCGAGCGCCACGACCATCACTCCGAAGAAGGAACCTGAGCGGCCGATGATGCGGCGCAGTTCGAAGCCGACGAGCGTCATGCCTGGCCACCCTTCGACGGCGGGAGGAAGGTCGGGCCACCGGGTTGCCCGGCGGAGGGTGGCGGGCTGCCGGGTGGTGGCGGCGAGGCCGCCGCGAGCTCGCCGGCGGAGGTGCCCGTGATCTCCAGGAATGCCGCCTCGAGCGAGGCCGCACGCGGGGAGAGCTCGAAGAGGCCGACGCCGCGGGTCACGAGCCGCTCGGCGGTGGCGCGGAGCTCGTCGTCGCCCGAGGCGGCCACGGCGATGCTCAGCCGGCCGTGCTCGTGCGCCTCGACCCCCTGCACGAACGGGAGGTCGACGATCGCCTGGTGCGCGGCCTGCGGGTCGCTCACGCGCACGTCGATCGCGCTCGTGGTGCCGCGGGTGAGCTCGGCGATCGAGCCCTGCGACACCATCCGGCCGCGCTGGATGATCGCGACGTCGTCGGCCATGCGCTCGACCTCGTCGAGGATGTGCGACGAGATGAAGACCGTGCGACCCTCGCCGACGAGTGAACGCACCATCTGGCGGAACTCGACGAGGCCCGCGGGGTCGAGACCGTTCGTCGGCTCGTCGAGCAGGAGGAGCTCGGGGTCGTTGAGCATCGCGCGCGCCACGCCGAGGCGCTGGCGCATGCCGAGCGAGTAGGCCTTCACCTTCTGCTTCGCGGCGTCAGTCAGGCCGACCCGCGCGAGCTCGGCGTCGATCCGGCCCGTGGCCGAGGCGTCGTAGTGGGCGGCCCAGATCCGGAGGTTGTCGCGGCCGCTGAGATACGGGTAGAAGCGCGGCTCCTCGACGATCGCGCCGACCCGCGAGAGGGCCAGGCGCGAGTCGCGGGGTACGCGGAACCCGCGCACCGTGATCTCGCCGCCGCTCGGCCGCGCGAGGCCGAGCATCATGCGGATCAGGGTGGTCTTGCCGCAGCCGTTGGGGCCGAGCCATGCGAAGCACCGGCCGGGCTGCACGTCGACGGTGATGTCGTCGACCGCGGCGACGCTGCCGAACCGCTTCGTCACGCCACGCAGCTCGATGATCGGCTGGCCCGAGGTCGTCATGCGGTCGACCCTAGATGCCGCAGCGCCGACGCGTGCACGGTCCCGCCCGGTCGGGAGACGCGGCGGAGCGGGGCGGGCCGCACGGCGGGTGTTACATCCGAGAGGCTGCTCGACAGGTAGAGACGTGGAGCCCGCCGCCCATCACCGGTTCGCCGCCCTCGTCGAACCCCATCTGGCCGCCGTGCGCGGCTACGTGGCGCGGCGCGATCCGGCGCTCGCCGACGACGTGATCCAAGAGGTCAGCGTGGTCGCGTGGCGCCGCCTCGAGGAGCTCCCGATGGGCGACGAACGCGCGTGGCTGTTCGGGGTCGCGCGGAACGTGCTCCTCACCGAGCGCCGCAAGGCGCGCCGCCACGACGCCCGCCGGACGGTCGACCCGGACGTGCTCGAGACGATCGCCGCGGACGACGACCCGGGCCTCGCGCCGGCCGTCGCCGGCCCGCTCGCGCAGGCCCTCCGCCGGCTCTCGGCCCGTGACCGCGAACTGCTCCTGCTCACGGCCTGGGAGGGGCTGTCGACGGCCGAGGTCGCGAGCGTCGTCGGCATCCGCGGCACCGCCGCTCGTATGGGGCTCGTGCGGGCGCGGCGCCGGCTCGCCGCGGCGCTCGACGACCTCGACCCCGGCTGGGGCGGGGCGGCGTCCCGCGGGGCCGATCCGGAGCCGGCCACGGCCACCGGCCGGTCCGCGGCCGTCACCGGACCTTCCGACGACCACCGCGACCACGAGGAGGTGACGTCATGTCACGCCGCACGCACCTGATCGACGCGTACCTGCGCGAGCACGACCCGCTCGGCGCCGCCGCGCCCTCCCGCGCAATCGACGCACCATCGCCGGTCACGGGCCCGCGGCGGCGCATGCGACTGCTGCCGGCGCTCGGCGGAGGTCTGCTCGCGGCCGCGTCGCTGGCCGTCGGCCTCGTCGTGGCCGGGGCGTTCACCGGCGCGGACACCCGTCACGACCCGCTCTCCCGGATCCTCAGCCCGCAGCAGGCGGTCGCCGCCGTGAGCGACGACCTCGCGCACGGGTCGGTGCTGCACTGGGCCTGGCACGAGGCCTCCGGGCCCGACCACGACTCGGGCGGCACGGTGCGGTTCGAGAACCGGTCGGAGTCCTGGATCGACCTGACCACCGGGGCGACGCACAACCGCTCCACCTCGCAGAAGTTCACGAACGGCAAGCCGAGTACGGGCGCCGGTGTGAGCCCGGAGACCTGGTCGTCGATCTCGGGCACGACCTGGTCGCAGTGGTCGATCTATCCACGGGGCTTCCTCGTGGGCATCCACGATCGCCGGCAGGTCGTGATGCACACCGTGCACCTGGGGATCCGGCCGGTGAAGACGCCCGTCGCCGATCGGGCGTCGCCGCTCTACGACGTGCAGGCCCTGCTGCGGCTCGCAGCGCAGGGCAAGGCGACGCTGCGCGACGCCGGGACCGACCACGGCGTCCCGGTCGTGAAGGTGGTCGAACACAAGGTCCTCGACGCCCGCAACCCGAAGCGGCGGGTGACCGCGAGCCAGTACACGTGGATCGTGCGCTCGCCGCAGCCGCGACTGCTCCGGTACCGCCTGGTGGGCCGCATCAACGGCCGGATAGCCCACGTGTCGAACCTCGTCGTCGACACGTGGGAGATGCTGCCGCGCACGCCGCAGGTGCTCGCGCACGTGCAGCCGCCGACCTTCGACCCCACCGTCTACAAGGTCCAGACCCAGCACCTCGGACCCGGCTCCGGGAAGTTCAAGGCACGGGATCGCGCGTCGTCGAGGTAACCGCGCCGGATGCGCTCCGCGGCGGTGCGTCTGACATAGTCGCGCGATGTCCTCAGGCCCCTCGACCGGTCCGGCGATCGACGCTTCCGTCGAGCGGCGCCGCCGCCGTCTGGTCGCGGCGCTCGGTGCCGTCCTTGCCGTCGCCGTCATCGTGGCAGCGATCTTCGCGCCGGGCGGGAGCGACACCGGGAAGACGAAGGTGTCCGCGGCGACGAAGGCCACGGTCGCCGCGATCGAGGCCGGCCTCCCTCGCGACGGGATCCTCCACTGGACGGCCACCCAGGACCAGCCGCACGTCCCGGGCGCCACGGGCGACGGTCCGAGCCATACGACGATCGACCAGTGGACCGATCTCCGCACGCACGCCTCGCACGTCGCGCTCGTCGCGACGTCGCGCAACGGGAGCGGGTCGCACCTCGAGGCGTGGTTCGACGGCAGCCGGACCGCCTGGACCAGCTCCGGGACCGGCGCACCGAAGGGCCTCCACAAGACCGTCGTCTACAAGGTCGTCTATCCGAAGCCGATGCCGTCGTCGTTGCCGTCGCCGGTCGCGCAGCTGCGCACCGTGCTCGACGCCGTCTCGACCGGGCGTGCGTCGGTTGCCGACGGCACGCCCTCGAACGGGATCCCGACCAGCGTGGTGCACCAGCGGACCGCCGATACGGACGGCACGTTCACGATCCTGCGCTCGACCCCACCGCAGGTGATCGAGCAGGTCGGCGATGTGCTGCGCCCGGCCGCGGCGAGGACCCACGTCACGACGAAGACCACCGGCTGGAGACTCTTCCCGCGCGACGACGCGACCGCGCGCTCCCACGTCGACGCCCGGTTCGACCCGGCCCGGTACGACGTCCAGCCCCAACTCGGGACCGCGACGACGCCGTAGCGGCAGGTCGGCGCGGCGGGTCGTGCGGCCGCCGCGATCACACGCCGCGCGACGGCTCCTCGGCGGCGCGCTGCGCCAGCACGAGCACGATGTCGCTGTTCGCCGGCCGGTCGAGGATCGGCGCGGCGACCCAGAGCCCGACGAAGGCGATCACCGATCGGACCGACGGCCGCTCGATCGTGTGGAGTCGGGCCCACAGGCCGCGGCGCTGCACCGAGGAGAGCGGCACCGTGCGCCGGAGGATCAGGCCATGGCGCCGGACCAGCGTGGCGAGGGCCTCCGGCGTGAAGTAGTGGGCGTGCGGGCTCGGGAGGCCGTACTGCCAGAACCGCTCGTACGGGCCCTTCACGCCGAGGCGTCCGAGGAGCGTCGCCACGCGGTAGCCGAGGCCGGTCGCGCTCGGGATGTTGATGGAGAGCACGCCGCCGGGCCGCAGCGTCTGCGCGCAGGCGCGGAGGGTCTCGTCGACGTCCGGGATGTGCTCGAGGACGTCGTTGAAGGTGATGACGTCGGCCTGCTCCCCCGGCTCCAGGACGGCGGGGAAGTAGCCGGAGCGCACGCGATGCCCGGCGGCGCGTGCGTGCTCGGCGATGGCGTCCTCGGGCTCGATGCCGGCCGCGTCGAGACCGCGCGTGGCCGCGGCCTCGAGGAACCAGCCGTGCGCCGAGCCGACGTCGATGAGGCGCTTGCCCTCGAGCGGTTGCAGGGCCGCGATCTCGTCGAGGATGCGCCGGTTGTTGCGTTCGCGCAGCTCGCGGAGCCCCTCGCTCCGGGCGCCGGTGTCGATCGCGCGGTGCAGCGATGCGGATTCGATCTCGGGCTCGAGATCCGACCGCCACGTGCCGCACGACGGGCATTGCGCGGTCCACGCGGCCACGCGCAGCCGGACCGGTGCGGCGCAGACCAGGCACGGTCGACCGGCGAGCGGCTCGTGGGAAAGATCCTGCGTGGTCGCACCCATGTGGCGTACGCTATCGGCGCGCATGCCGCGCACGGACCGCCTTCTCGACGCCGCCTCCCCCGAGCCGGTCCTCGCGCGATGACCCGCCTCCTCGCCATCGCCGGCGCGCTCGCCAGGTCGATCGTCGCCCGCGCGGTCATCACGCTCGTCCTGCTCGTCGTGGTGTTCTCCAGCCTCGACTGGCACACCATCACCGACAAGATCGGGTCGGGGCACCCGGTCGACGGGCTCCTCGCCGTCGGGTGCGTGGCGCTGGCCCTCGCGGTCGGGGCCTTCCGGTGGGACCTCCTGCTCGGTGTCGCCGAGGTCGACCTGCCGCGGCGCGAGCTGTTCCGGATCTACGCGGTCACGTCGTTCGCGAACGCGTTCCTGCCGACATCCGTCGGTGGCGACATCGCCCGGCCGCTCATGGTGAGCCGCCGTGGCCCCGTGCTCGTGCGCGCGATCAGCACCGTCCTCATCGAGCGATTGTCGGCGCTCGTCGCGCTCGTCGCGCTCGCGTGGGTCGGCGCGGCGCTCGAGCACCGGGTCGTCTCCGGCGGCGCCCTCAGCGCGCTCGCGGTCGTGTCGGCGGGCATGGTCGTCGTGGCGGTCGTGCTCGCGGCGCGTCCGTCTCTGGTCACGCGGCTCGTGCGCGCGGCCGTCCCGGCCCGCTTCTCCGCGCATCTCGGCGAGGGCGGCGCGGTCTTCCGCGCGCTCGTGCGGTCGCCGCGGGCGATGCTGCTCGTCGCGGTCACGAGCGTCGCGTTCCAGGCGTTCGTGACCCTGCAGCTCGTCTTCCTCGCGAAGATGATCGACGTGCACCTCTCGTTCGGGCTCGCCGCCGTCGCCCTGGCGCTGGTCACGCTCGCGATCCTCGTCCCCGTCTCGATCGGTGGCTTCGGCGTGCGCGAGGGCTCGTACGTGGTGATCCTCGCGGGCGGCGGGATCGGCCACACCGACGCCGTCCTGATCTCGCTCCTCTCCGTGCTCGCGCTCTTCCTCGCGACCCTGCCGGGCGCCTACGAACTGGTCCGTGCCGGGTTCTCCCCGGCGATCACCCCCGACCCGGGGTCGTGAGCGGGGCGTTCGCGTGGGCGCGTCGCGCTCCGCGGACGCTCGTGCCTAGGCGGGCAGCCGCGCCACCCCGAGCAGATGCCGGCGCACGGGCACGATGAGCGGCGGCCCGAGCGTCTCGGTGCGTTCGCGATCGATGGTGAAGCCGGCGGTACGGATCGCCGCGGCGGTGTCACGGGCCACGTGGCAGCCGCCGCCGATCGCGGCCCAGGCGCCGGTGGCGTCGAGGAGGTCCTGGGCGCGGCGGCTGAGGGTCCCGGCCGGTTCGGCGACGTGTTCGTAGTACCGCAGCTCGCCACCGGGCCGCAGCACGCGGGCGATCTCCGTGAGCGCGGCGGCCTGGTCGGGGACGGAGCAGAGCACGAGCGAGCAGACGGCCGCGTCGACGGAGGCGTCGTCGAGCGGGAGGTGCTCGGCCACCCCGGGCCGCACCTCGACTCGCACCGGCGCCCAGGCCGCGGCGCGCATCGCCTGCCGCCGGAGGTAGGGCTCGGGCTCGATCGCGATGACCCGCTCGACCTCGGGCGGGTAGTGCCGGAACGCGGTCCCGGAGCCGCAGCCCACTTCGACCACGGTGCCGTGCAGTCCGGCGGCGAGCGCGTCGCGCTGCTCGAGCATGGAGCCCGGCTGCAGGCGGACCATCGCGGCGGCCCAGGCGCGCGCGAAGAGCGGGTGCGCGCGGTCGTGCGGCGAGGTGGCGGACATCCTCCGACCTTACGAGCGCCGCCCGCGTCGGGCCCAAAGAATTCACCCATGCAAGGTCGGACGCGCTCTGCGCGTGGAACCTTGCACGCGGCACCCGGGCGCGAGTGGCGCGGCGCCGTGCCGCGCCGCGCAGGCACGCTCGACCGCGCTCTGCGCGTGAAACCTTGCACGCGGCGCACCTCCCGCCCCGCATGCGCCCACGCGTGCCCCGGCACGCGCCGCCGTCGAACCACCAACCGGTCGTACGTTCACACCATGGCGACCGCCGCTCAGCCCTCCACCGAATACGGGACGATCGAGACGAACGTCGCCGCACGACTCGACCGCCTGCCGTGGTCGCGGTGGCACTGGATGGTCGTGATCGGCCTCGGCACGGTGTGGATCCTCGACGGCCTCGAGGTGACGCTCGTCGGCAACGTGGGCTCGCGGCTCACCGAACCCGGCGCGGGCATCCACATCGCCTCCCAGGACATCGGCGGCCTCGCGGCGACGCTCTACGTGATCGGTGCCTGTATCGGCGCGCTGTTCTTCGGCCGCCTCACCGACCTGTGGGGCCGCAAGAAACTCTTCCTCATCACGCTCGGCGTGTACCTCACCGCCACCGTGCTCACGGCGCTGTCGCCCAACCCGACCTGGTTCTTCGTGTGCCGGCTGCTCACCGGCTTCGGCATCGGCGGCGAGTACGCGGCGATCAACTCGGCGATCGACGAGCTCATCCCGAGCCGCGTGCGGGGCCGCGTCGACATCGTGATCAACGGGTCGTTCTGGCTCGGTGCGGTGGCCGGCTCGCTCCTCTCGGTGCTGATGCTCGACGAGTCGATCTTCGCCGGGAACGTCGGCTGGCGCCTGTCGTTCGCGCTCGGCGCGATCCTCGGCACCGTGATCCTGCTCGTGCGCCGCCACGTGCCCGAGAGCCCGCGCTGGCTCTTCATCCACGGCCGCGAGGACGAGGCGAACGAGATCGTCGACGACATCGAGCGTCAGGTCGAGGCCTCGACCGGCAAGCCGCTCGACCCCGTCGACAGCACCATCACGATCCACCAGCGCCGGAGCATCGGCTTCGGCGAGATCGCACGGGCGCTCGTGCGGAGCTACCCGAAGCGCACCGTGCTCGGCTTCTCGCTCTTCATCGGCCAGGCGTTCCTCTACAACGCGATCACCTTCGGGTACGCGACGATTCTCATCAAGTTCTTCGACGTGCCCTCCGGCCACACCGGCTACTACTTCGCCGTGATCGCCCTCGGCAACTTCGTCGGTCCGCTCGTGCTCGGCCCGCTCTTCGACACCCTCGGCCGCCGCGTGATGATCGCCGGGACATACCTCCTCTCGGGCGTATTGCTACTGGGCACGGCGTTCCTGTTCAAGCAGGGTGTGCTCAGCGCCGCCGGCATGACCGCCTGCTGGAGCGTCGTGCTGTTCTTCGCGTCGACCGGCGCCAGCTCCGCCTACCTCACGGTGAGTGAGATCTTCCCGATGGAGACCCGGGCCCTCGCGATCGCCTTCTTCTACGCGCTCGGCACGCTCGTCGGCGGCGTCTCCGGACCGCAGATCTTCTCCCGGCTCGTGGCGACCGGCAAGACCGACGACGTCGCCTTCGCCTTCGTGATCGGCGCGGTCCTGATGATCGTCGCGGGCCTCGTCGCGATCGTGTTCGCGGTGAAGGCCGAGGGCCGCAGCCTCGAGGACATCGCGAGGCCGCTCACCGCCGCCGATGAGGGCGACGCCTCGGGCTCGCGCAGCGCACCCGGCGGTCTCGTGCCGCCTGCGCCGACCACCGCGCACTGAGCGCCGAGGCGGCCGAGCGCCGCCGCACCCACCGTGTTGTGACGACCGGCGCTGTCCACGCGCCACGAACCGACCCGTACCTCCGGGCGGCCTCGCCGCATGCGAGGATCCAGCGCGCGGCCGCCGACCCAGCGGCCGGTCGGATCCCCTCCCAGCGGCCACGGCCGCCCCACCACTCGCCTCCGGACGGTCCAGCGTCCGCGGCGCCGTCACCGCCCCATGGTCTTCACGTCGCCGACGTTCCTGTTCGCGTTCCTCCCGGTCGTGCTCGCCCTCACGTGGGTCACGCCGACCCGCGGCCGCCGGTTCGTGCTGCTGCTCGCGAGCTTCTTCTTCTACGCGTGGGGCGTGCAGACGTTCCTGCTCGCGGTCATCGTGTCGACGCTCGTCGACTGGGCCCTGGCCCGCGGCATCGAGCACACCCTCGAGCAGGGGCGCCGACGCCGCGCCCGCGCGCTGCTCGTCCTAGGCCTCGTCCAGAACCTCGCCCTGCTGGGCTGGTTCAAGTACGCGTCGTTCGCGTCCGTGCAGCTCGACCGGATCGCCCAGAAGGTCGGGATCGAGAGCCTCCACCCGCTCCACGTGCTGCTGCCGATCGGGATCTCGTTCTTCACGTTCGAGAAGATCAGCTACCTCGTCGACGTCTGGCGCGGGCATGTCGTCGCGCGCCGCGACCCGGTCGACGTGCTGCTGTTCGTCGCCCTCTTCCCGCGGTCGATCGCCGGGCCGATCGTGCGCCTCGCGGAGATCCAGGACGCCCTCCGGCGCCCGCAGCCGACCGCCGCGATGGCGACCGAGGGCGCGATCCGCTTCTCGCACGGCCTCGCGAAGAAGGTCCTCATCGCCGACCAGATCTCACCGATCGCCGACGCCGCCTTCGCGGCCGCACCCGGCGGCGGACTCACGATGGCGGCCGCATGGCTCGGGGCGGTCGTCTATTCGCTGCAGCTCTACTTCGACTTCTCCGGCTACTCGGACATGGCCATCGGCATCGCGCTGATGCTCGGCTTCCGGCTGCCGGAGAACTTCCACCATCCGTATTCGTCGGTGTCGATCACCGACTTCTGGCGCCGCTGGCACATGACGCTCTCACGCTGGTTCCGCGACTACGTGTACATCCCGCTCGGCGGGAGCCGAGGTGACGGCCGGGCAACCACCCGGAACCTGCTGATCGTGTTCACGCTGACCGGCCTGTGGCACGGCGCGGGATGGGCGTTCCCGCTGTGGGGCCTGTACCACGGGGCGTGGTTGATCATCGAGCGCCGCCGCGGCTGGCGCCGCCTCGACGGCGAGGTCCGCCGCGCGCCGCTGCACCGCGCGACCACGCTGCTGATCGTGCTGATCGGTTGGGTGCTCTTCCGCGCGGAGTCGCTCCACCTCGCGGCCCACTACTTCAAGGCGATGATCGCGTTCCACGGCGGCATCACGCCGGCGGTGCACACCGCGGCCACGGCCCAGGCGCTCACGGCCCTCGTGATCGGCGCGCTCGTCGTGTTCCTGCCGCGCAAGCGCAGCCTCGGCCGGTTCCTCACCGACGGCATCGGCAACGGCGCGCTGGCCCTACGGCTGGCATCGCTCGGCGTGGTCCTGCCGGTGGCCCTGCTCATGGCCTTCTCGAGCACCTTCTCCCCGTTCCTCTACTTCCAGTTCTGACCGTGCGCCGCCGTCTGCCCTCCATCGCCGCCGCCTGGCTGCTCCTGCTCGTCGCCCTACCGGCGCTGGCGTACCTCTTCGGCGTACGCCAGCCGCTGCTGCTCAACCGCGAGCCGGCGCCGTTCCCGGCGGTCAACCGGTCCTCGCTCCCGAACAAGGCCATCTACCCACGCTTCGACGCGGCGATCCTCGACCGCCTCCCGCTGCGGCAGTACGCGCTCCAGTTCCGCGGCCTCGTCGCGGTGAGGCTCTTCGCGCACAGCTCCAACGACGCCGTCGTCATCGGCAAGCACGGCTGGCAGTTCTACCGCCAGGAGCTCCGCGCCTGTGAGGATGCCCCGCCGGACGTGACCGATCCGGTCGACGCCGCCGACAGCGTCGCCCGGTCGATCGTCGCCTCGGGCCGCACCGGCGGCCTCGTGATCGCGGGCTCCAAGGTCGTCGCCGAGCGCGCGAACACGCCCGCCAGCATCAAGCCACAGGTCGACTGCGTCGCCGCGCTCGAGCGGGCCGTCCACGACCGCCTCGCCGACGCCCCCGGCGGCATCGACCTCGAGGGCCGCCTCGGCGCGATCCGCCGGGCGGGCAACGACACGTTCCTCAAGCACGACACCCACTGGAACGGCCTCGGCCGCGAGGAGTTCGTGCGGGCCACGCTCGACGCCATCCGCCCCGGCCTCGCCGACGCCGCGGGCCTCACCCTCAGCAAGGAGAAGGTGCGCCACGCCGGCGACCTCGGCAAGCTCCTCGGCGTCCCCGAACGCGATGCGACCGCGCTGCCGCAGGTCGCCCGCACCCCGGCGCACGCGCTGGCGCCCGGCACCGTGGCGCTCGTCGGCGACTCGCAGTTCGAGGAGGCCTACCAGGCGCCCGCCCCCAACGGCCCGTCGATCCAGGCCCGCGCGCTGCCCGGCCAACGGAGCTGCACGGTCAACGCCGTCGAGGCCGGCACCTGCGACGCGCTCATGCGTGGGTCGAGGGCGGTGATCCAGGAGATGGTCGGTCGCGGGCTGCGCGACTTCACGAACGGCTGCTGGCGGACCGTCTCCGTGATGGGCGAGACGATGCGGGGCCCGGCCGGCCGGTGGCAGGCGGCACCCGAGATCCAGGGCGCCGGCGGCACACTCGCCCTCGGCGCGGCGGGCGTGATCGTGAAGGCGACGCTGCCCGGCGGCGACGTCTCGAAGACCCCACGCCTCATCCGCATCCCGATCCAGACGTTGCCGCCGGCCCCGGCGGGCCAGCCGGCGAGCGTCGTCGGCCTGGGCGAGGTGACCGAGTCCGGCGACCAGGTCACGCCCTGCAACTCGCAGACGCAGAGCGTCCAGGGCCGCGCGCTGATCATCACCGTGCCGGCGGGCCGGAAGGTGTCCGACCTGAAGATCGTGCTCACGGCCCCGGCGGGCACGGTGATCGGGCGCCCGCAGGAGATCGTCCTCGACGGGCACGACGCCTCCCGCTGACCGGGGGCACCAGCCGGGCCGCGTGCCAAGCGGCCCCGTTAGGGTTCCTGGTCCGTGAATGCCGTTCCCCGAGACCTGTTGCGCGCCGGCGCTCCCGGCACGGCCGGTACTCCGCAGGACCCCCGCGGGGCCTTGGACGACGC
>JAVHXX010000369.1 GCA_031119595.1 Patulibacter sp.
GCCGCCCAGGCCGACCCCGATCGCCACCCAATGCCGCGCCGGCACGCGTTCGCCGCGTGGGCCGAACCGCGCACGGTGATCCTCGGCGTGTTCGTGCTCTGCATGGCGTTCGCGGAGGGCACGGGCAACGACTGGCTGGCCGTCGCGACGATCGACGGCTACGACGCCTCCGCCGCGATCGGCACGGTCACCTTCGCGGTCTTCCTGTCGGCGATGACCGCCGGCCGCTGGTTCGGCCCGGCCGCGATCGATCGCTACGGCCGCGTCCCGGTGCTGCGCGTCGGCGCCGCCGTGGCTGCGCTCGGCCTGCTGCTCGTCACCTACGGCAGCGCGGTGCCGGTCGCGATGGTCGGCGCGGCGATCTGGGGGCTCGGCACCTCGATGGGCTTCCCGACCGGCATGAGCGCCGCCGCGGACGACCCGTCCCACGCCGCGGCCCGCGTGAGCGTGGTGTCGTCGATCGGCTACGTCGCCTTCCTCGCGGGACCGCCGCTGCTCGGGGTCATCGGGGACCACGTCGGCACGCTCCACAGCCTCGCGACCGCCATCGCGCTGCTCGTGCTCGCCGCTGCGATCAGCCCGGTCGCGCGCCCGCTCGAGCCCGCCGCACCCGCCGGGCCGCTGCGCAAGGCGACGGCGTGAGCGCCGCGCCCACCAGCGCGCCGAGCGCCACGAGCTCGACCCGCGCGGTCGACCTCTCGCTGCTCGCCGTCGCGGTCACGTGGGGCACGAGCTACCTCGCGGCGAAGGAGGTCGCCACGCCGTCGACGGTGTTCGCGTTCCTCGCGCTGCGCTTCGGGCTGTCGGTCCTGCTGCTCGGCGTGGTCCTGCTGCCGGCGATGCGCGGGCTGCGACGCCAGGAGTTCGGGCTCGGCGTCGTCTTCGGGGCGATCCTGAGCGTGATCTTCGTGCTCGAGACGACCGGCGTCGTGCACACGACCGCGTCGAACGCCGGCCTGATCATCTCGCTCACCGTCCTCATGACGCCCCTCCTGGAACGCGTCGCCCGCGGCGTGATCCTGCCGCGGCCGTTCTACGGCGCGACGGTCGTCGCGGTCGTCGGCGTCGTCTGCCTCACCCAGAGCCAGGGGCTCACCGCGCCCCGCTCGGGCGACCTCCTCATGCTCGCCGCGGCCGCCGTCCGGGCGATCCACGTGACCACGATCGCGCACCTGTCGGAGGGCCGCGAGCTCGACTCCCGCCGTCTCACGCTCGTCCAGCTCACGACCGCGTTCGTCGTGTTCGTGGCCGTCGGGACGCTGCGCGGCGACGGGCCCGGCTCCGTCGTCTCACTCCTCGGCGACTACGACACGAAGAAGGTCCTCCTGCTCGTGTACCTCGCCCTGGTCTGCACGCTGTTCGCGTTCCTCGTGCAGCTCTGGGCCGTACGGCGCACGTCGCCCTCGCGCGTGAGCCTGCTCCTCGGCACCGAGCCGCTGTGGGCGGCGGTCGCGGGCGTGAGCCTCGGCGGCGACCCGGTCGGGATCCTCTCCGTGGTCGGCGCGATCCTGGTCCTCGCCGGCACCACGTGGGGCCGCCGCATCGACGAGCGCCGCGCCGCCGCGAACCCCGGCGAGCCACCGCCGCCGCCCGTCGCCCCGGCCGATCTCGAGACCGCCACGCGCTGAGCCGCACCGGCCCGGCAGCCGGCTTGGCCCGGCGGCCCGCGTCCCGCACGTTGCGGCACTCCGCAGCGGACGCGTCCCGGCGCGGCGCGCGTGTCCCTCTACCCTGGGTGCAGATGGCCGTCACCACCGCGAGCGAGCGCCCCTGGACCGAACTGCTCGCGCGTGGCCGCGGCGAGGGCACGCTCGTGCACCAGGCCTATGAAGGCGCCCGCGCGCCCACGATGGCACCGATCCCGCTCGATCTGTCGCCGGCGCTGCGGGCGGCGCTCGCCGACCAGGGGATGGAGCAGCTCTACGCGCACCAGGCGGAGGCGATCGACCTCGCGTGGCAGGGCGCGACGATCACCACGACGGGCACGGCGTCGGGCAAGTCGCTGTGTTACCTCGTGCCGACGGCGGAGGTGCTCCTCGGTGATCCGCGCGCCCGTGCGCTCTACCTCGCGCCGACCAAGGCGCTCGCCCAGGACCAGGCCCGCCGCATCCACCAGCTCGGCCTGAAGGGCCTGCGCCCTGCGATCTACGACGGCGACACGCCGAAGGAGCAGCGCACCCGTATCCGCCGCGAGGCGAACATCATCCTCACCAACCCCGACATGCTCCACGTGGGCGTGCTCCCGAACCACGCCGCCTGGGCGGACCTGTTCGCGAACCTCGCGGTCGTGGTGATCGACGAGGCGCACGTGTACCGCGGCGTGTTCGGCAGCCACGTGGGGAACGTCCTCCGCCGCCTGCGCCGGATGGCCGCCCGCTACGGCACCGAGCCGCGCTTCCTGCTCGCGTCGGCCACCATCGGCAACCCGGTCGAGCTGGCCGAGTCGCTCACCGGCCTCACCGAGATCGCGCTCGTCGACGAGGATGCCTCGCCGCAGGCCCCGCGCCAGTACGCGATGTGGGATCCGCCGCTTCTCGACGAGGACTCCGGCGCCCGTCGCTCGGCCGTGAGCGAGGCCGCCGACATCGTCGTCGACCTGGTGCAGGGCGGCGCGCGCGTGATCTGCTTCATGAAGGCGCGCAAGGGCGTCGAGATGATCAGCAAGATGGTCCGCGAGGAGCTCGCCGACACGAGCCCGATGCTCGCCGACAAGGTCATGCCGTACCGGGCCGGGTATACGCCCGAGCAGCGCCGCGACATCGAGGAGCGCCTCACCCGCGGCGACCTGCGCGCCGTCATCGCCACGAACGCCCTCGAGCTCGGCATCGACATCGGGGCGCTCGACGCGTGCGTCGTCGTCACCTTCCCGGGGACGGTCGCGTCGCTCAAGCAGCAGTGGGGCCGGGCCGGGCGCCGCACCGAGGGGCTCGCGCTCTACGTCGCCGGTGACGACGCCCTCGACCAGTACTTCTGCCGCAACCCCGAGGGCTTCCTGGACCGGCCGGTCGAGAGCGCGATCCTCGACCCGTTCTCCGAGCAGATCCACGCCCAGCACCTGCTCTGCGCGGCGCTCGAGGCGCCGCTCGTGCCGGAGGACCTGCCGTACTTCGGCCCCGAGACGCCCGCCGCGATCGACGCGCTGGTGGCCAGCGGCGGGCTCGCGAAGCGCCCCGCGGGGTACGTCCTCACGGAGCACGACGGCTACCCGGCTGCGAAGATCGAGATGCGCTCGTCGACCGCCGAGCAGGTCGTGATCGTCGACGGCGGCAGCGGCGAGATCATCGGCGGGGTCGAGCTGGGCCGCGCCTTCTCGACGGTCCACAAGGGCGCCGTCTACTTCCACCTCGGCAAGAGCTATCTCGTGCGCGACCTCGACGTGGTGCAGGGCCGCGCGGTCGTCGACCGGTTCGACGGCGAGTGGTACACGCAGCCCAAGACCGAGACGACCACCACGATCGACCGCCTCCTCGAGCGGCGCGAGATCCCGGGCGCGACGCTCTCGTTCGGGGAGGTGTCGGTGACCGAAACCGTGATCGGCTATCAGCGCAAGCGCTACGGCGACCACGAAGCGATCGACATCATCGGGCTCGACCTCCCGACGACCACCTTCCAGACGCAGGCACTCTGGTACGAGCCGGGTCACGAGGCGATGCAGGACCTCCCGATGGACGCGATGCTCGGCGCGCTCCACGCCGCCGAGCACACGCAGATCGCGGTGCTGCCGCTGCTCGCCATGTGCGACCGCTGGGACATCGGCGGCCTCTCGACGAACCTGCACATGCAGACGAGCGGCCCGACGATCTTCATCTACGACGGCCACCCCGGCGGCATCGGCATCACCCGCGCCGGGTACGCCCGCTTCGAGGAGCTCTGCGTCAGTGCGCTCACGCTCCTGCAGCAGTGCCCGTGCGAGCACGGATGTCCGTCGTGCGTGCAGTCGCCGAAGTGCGGCAACCTCAACGACCCGCTCTCCAAGAACGGCGCGATCATGCTGCTCCAGGGCGTGATGGGCGCGGCACCGGCGCGCACGCCCGAGGAGGCCGCGCTGCGGTTCGTGGGGCGCCCGCCCGCCGGACATCCCGCGCACGACATCGTCGCCGCATCGCGCGAGGCGGCTCCGGCCACGGTCGATCCGCACGGTTCGACCGACGCTGCGGCCCGCATCCGGCCGCGGCGTCCGAAGCGCTGATCCGGGCCGACCGGGCGGGCGGACCGGTGGTGCTGCCGCGGTGCGGCAGCGGTCGGAGCGCCGCGTGCGGCTACGGCCGCGGCGTGGCGGCGGTCAGCTCGAGCACCGCACCGAGTGCCGGCTGGCGCAGCGGTTTGGTGAGGTACACGCTGGCGCCGGAGGCGTAGCACCGGCGCACGTCGGCGTCGCGCGCGGAGCCGCTGAGCATGAAGAGCGGCAGGGCGCCGGTCGACTCCTCGGCACGCAGGCGGCGCACGAGCTCGCACCCGTCGACGCCCGGCAGGCTGAGGTCGATGAAGAAGAAATCGGGGAGTCCGGTCTCGCGGTCGACGAGCTCGTCGACGACGGCTTCGGCCCGTGACCAGCGCTCCACGGTCGCGTCCGGCGAGGTGCGACGGATCTGCCGGGCGAGGGCGGCGAAGTCCTCGTCGGAGTCCTCGACGATGCCGATGTGCGTGGCGGTGGGGGTCATGGGATTCAGGGGATACGGACCGAGATCGGTCTGGGATCTCCTCCCCACAGGAGAGCAGGACGCCTGATTTCAGGTGTGAACGGCCATTACCGCCGTTCACCGCGAATGGTCAAGAGTGGTCAACGGTGGTTGTCGAACGCACGTCATGCTTACA
>JAVHXX010000370.1 GCA_031119595.1 Patulibacter sp.
CCCCGACCAAATCGACACTTGCACCCAAGTCAAACCCGGGCCGAAGGCCCAACCCCAAAAAGCAGGCCGAAGGCCGACCCGACCAGCCGCCCCACCAACCCCGCCCCACCCCGACCACCCCGCCCCGCCGCCACCCCTGGCAGCATCCGTCGGACACATCACTGCCGGGGAGTCCATGAGGACTGAGAGGACGCACGGAAGCCGTCGACCCGCCGAACCTGATCTGGCTCGTACCAGCGAAGGGAGCACTCCATGTCCGAGCATCCGCTCATGCCTGTCCGCGGCGGCGCCGCCGAGCATCCGCCCACGTCCGTCGACCCGCGCGGCGTGCGGGAACCCTCGCCCGGCGGTGCCGAGGTGCGTCGCCCCGCCGACGGTCCGGACCTGCACGGCGCGCCGACGAACACCCATGGCCGCACGACCTCGGGCCGGACGCAGCCCGTGCTCGCACGCGCCGGCGAGATCACGCCGGAGATGGCACGGGTCGCGGAGCGTGAGGGGTTGTCGCCGGAGGTGGTCCGCGACGAGGTCGCTCGGGGCCGGCTGGTGATCCCCGCGAACCCGGGGCACGCGGCGCTCGATCCCATGGGGATCGGGCTGCGGGCGCGGGTGAAGATCAACGCGAACATCGGCTCGTCGCCGACGACGTCGTCGCTGGACGAGGAGGTCGACAAGCTGCGTCTCGCCCAGCGGTGGGGCGCGGACACCGTGATGGACCTGTCGACCGGGAAGCGGATCACGGAAACGCGGCGGGCGATCGTGGAGACGTCGACGGTGCCGATCGGGACGGTGCCGATCTACCAGGCGCTCGAGTCGGTGAAGTCGATCGGCGACCTGACGGGTGACGTGTTGCTCGGGGTGATCGAGGCGCAGGCACGCGAGGGCGTCGACTACATGACGATCCACGCCGGCGTGCGGATCCGGCACCTGCCGCTCGTACGCGAGCGGGTGACCGGGATCGTGTCCCGTGGCGGCGGCGTGCTCGCCAAGTGGATGATCGACCACGCCCGCGAGAACCCGCTCTACACACGCTTCGACGACGTGCTCGAGATCTGCCGCGCCCACGACGTGACCATCTCGCTCGGCGACGGCCTGCGCCCCGGGTCGATCGCCGACGCCAGCGACCGCGCGCAGTTCGCCGAGCTCCGCACCCTCGGCGAACTCACCACCCGCTGCCGCGACGCCGGCGTGCAGGTGATGGTCGAAGGGCCCGGCCACATCCCGCTCGACGAGCTCGCCGAGAACGTCCGCCTCCAGCAGGAGCTCTGCGACGAGGCGCCGTTCTACACGCTGGGCCCGCTCGTGACCGACATCGCCCCCGGCCACGACCACATCACGAGCGCGATCGGCGCGGCCGTCGTCGGCTGGCACGGCACCTCGATGCTCTGTTACGTCACCCCGAAGGAGCACCTGGGCCTGCCGGATGCCGCCGACGTGAAGGACGGCCTCATCGCCTACCGGATCGCTGCGCACGCCGCCGATCTCGCCCGCGGGAACGCCGCCGCCCATGCCCAGGACCGCGCGATCTCCGAAGCACGGTTCGCCTTCGACTGGCGCGCGCAGTTCGCACGCTCGCTCGACCCGGGGACCGCCCAGGCGATGCACGACGAGACCCTCCCGAACGACCACTTCAAGCAGGCCGAGTTCTGCTCGATGTGTGGACCGAAGTACTGCCCGATGCACAACGTGCGCGGCGTCGACTGGCACGCCGTCGAACGGGCCGCGGCGGCCGCCGCCTGACACGGGAAACGCCCGGGTCGCGCTGCGGAGCGCGACCCGGGCGAATCCGGGGGAGACGGCGGGGCCGGGGCACCGCCGCGAGCGCTACTGCTTGAGCGCGCCGATCAGCCCGAGGCCCTTCTCGTCGAAGGTCTTCGAGGTCTGGACGATGATCGCGTAGGTGCCCTTCGTCTTGAACGGCGCCGGCGGACGCTTCGACTTCAGGTAGCCGCAGGCGCCGGTGCCGGTGCCGAGCTTCTCGGAGTCGACGGGCTTCGGGGACTTCTTCTTCTTCAGGTCGTTCACCTTGAAGTAGAAGGCGTAGTACGTGGTGCTGCCGGTGATCGCAGGCCGGCCCGAGACCTCCCACGTGACCTGCTTGGGCAGCTTGCCCTTGACCTTCTTGCCGACGATGTCGATCGCCGCCGTGCTGACCACGGCCGGCGTCGTCGCGAGCGGCGCCCCGGTGACCGAGTCGGTGACGGTGAGCGTGGCGGGCGTGTCGCCGAGCGGCTTGAGGCCCAGGGCGCTCGTCCACGTCGCCGACGCCGTCGCCGTGCCAGAGCCGTCCGGCGGGCCGACGACCGGCACCGGCGCGCCGGTCACGCCCTGCCCGCTCAGGGTGACGTTCGCGGTCTGGCCCGGCGCGAGGCCGCTGACGACGAAGCCGACCGGCGTCGTGCCGAGCTTCTCGCCCTGGTCGACCGCACAGCTGCCGGGCTTCTGGAGCTGGATGCCGACGGCGGCTTCGGCAGCCGACACCGGCGCGGCGAACGCGGCAGCGGTGGCGATGAGCGGGACGATCTTGCTGGGCATGCGCCGGACGCTACGTCGCGCAACAGAACGGAAACGGCGCTCCGCTCCGGGCACAGGTGGCCACGGCCCGGGCACCCACGGCCACGCTGGGCGGCCACTGCCGGGCAAGCGATCCGCCCGCAAAACCGGACTATCCTGCCCGTTCAGAAGGGATCTGTCCGGCGCCCGCCCGAGGCGCGAAACCGTGAACGGCGACGAGGGCACGCCCACGTCGCCGTGACCTCAGCTCGTCGCCGGCAGCCCGATCGTCGTCGGGTCGTCGAGGTAGCCCCAGTGCTTGAGGTCGTAGGCGAGCTGGCCCGCGTAGGTCTTCGCGTTCTCCCAGTTCTCCGACGGCCCGCCGGTCATGAACCCGGCGGCGGTGGTCTTGTCGATCACGGCCTTCGCACCGGCGAGATCGTTCACGAGGGTGAGGTCGGCGACCCAGGCCGCCGTCACCGCCTGCACGCCCTCGGGATCCCCGTTGGCGTTCTTCGCGGCGTCGTCCCAGTACGGCGTGATCTTCGCGATGTCTGCGCGGATCGCATCCGGGAAGTTCGTCGTGACGTCGTGGAAGATCGGGCCGTCGGCGGCCAGGATCTTGATCGCCGGGATGCTGCCGGCGTAGGCGGTGAACGCGTAGGCGAAGCGGTCGTCGGCGCTCACGAACTCCGGCGTGGACGTGCCGCCGAGATCCTTCAGCTGGTAGCCGTAGTCGCCCCAGGCCTGCACGATCGGGGCACCGTAGCCCGTGGTCGTGGACAGGGAGATCGACGAGGTCGAGCAGCAGTGCGCGCCGCCGGAGTACGTGTCGACGATCGGGTCCGGGACGCCGTCGCCGTTGAGGTCCGTGAGGGTGACGATCGGGCGCGTGTAGCTCGTCGAGTTCGGGGCGAGCGACACGTTCCGCACGGCATGGCCGTGGCCGGTGATCGTGAGGCGGATCTTCTTGTAGTCCTTGTAGTGCTTGCGGTCCGCCGGGGTGTAGGTGACCTTGGCCGTGACGGCCCCGTTCTTCTTCGTCACCGAGGTCGGCTTCTTCGCCGCCGCACCGACCGGCGCGACAGCGCAGGACAACGCGACGACCGCGGCGACCAGGCCGACGATCGCGCTGCGTGCAGGACGGGGGAAGCGGGGGCGGACGCGCATGAGCCGCAACCTATCGCGACCACCTGCGCCATATGCGGAGGTCGCGTTCAGCCCGGCAGACCGCCGGTCTTCGGATGGCCGGCGGCGGCCCGACTACTCGGTGGCGCTCGGCACCATCTCGGGGCGCGAGATCAGCCGCGCGACGAGCCGCGGCGCGAGCGCCACCGCCACGGTCGCGATGCGCCACGGCGCGGGGGCGTGACGTTCCGGGCGCCGCGTGCGGATGAGATACGCGGCCGCGTCGGCGACCTGGCTCGGCTCGCCGACGAGCCAGCGGGTCGCGCGCTTGGCGAGGAGCTCGGCCTGCGGAAAGCCCTCGGTCGCGATGAACCCGGGCAGGATCGTGCCGACGTGCACGCCGTGCGCAGCCTCCTCGGCCCGGAGGGCGTCGGCCCAGCCGTTGAGCGCGAACTTCGAGGCCGAGTAGGCGCCCGCCTTCGGGCGGGCGATCTTCCCCGACACGCTCGACACGATCAGGACGGACGACGGGCTCGCCGCCCGCAGCGCGGGCAGCAGCGCCTCGGTGGCGCGCAGCTGCGCGTCGAAGTTGAGCGCGAACACGCGCTTGTAGCCCTCGACGCCGATGTCGGCAAAGGTGCCGCGACCGCCGATGCCGGCGTTGTTCACGAGGACCTTGAGCTTGCCGCCGAGCGCGTCGACGGCGGCGGCGAGCTTCGCGGGGCCGTCGGGGGCGAGCAGGTCGACGGCCGCGACGTGGGCGCCCGGCAGCTCCTTCGCGATCTCCTGGAGCACCTCCGCACGGCGGGCGACAAGGATCACGCCGTAGCCATCGGCCGTGAGGCGCTGGGCGATCGCCTTGCCGAGCCCGCTCGACGCACCGGTCACGAGGGCCAACGGCCGCTCGGGAAGGACGACGGACGGGTCGGCGGTGGTCATGGCGGGCACGTTACGCCGCTGGCGCGCCAACCGGCGGGTTCCGGGGTGCCGGCGCCGGGTTTGCGGCCAGGATGGAGCCATGGGACCTGCACGTCTGCTGCTGACCATCGCCCTCGCGGCACCCGCCGCCGGCCTCGCCGCTTTTCCCGTACCTCCTGGTCGCCCTGGGGTTCCTGGTGGGAATCCCGGTGATCCAGGCGGTGACCGCGCCCTCGCCGACGCCGGTGCAGACCGCGGTGAAGCGGGCGGTGCT
>JAVHXX010000371.1 GCA_031119595.1 Patulibacter sp.
CTGGTCGTGCAAGACGGCCGGGGGCACCCCGACGACGTCGACGGGGTGGACGAGCTCGCTGGGCGCGTGGAACTACAGCAACGCCTCGCAGAACTGCACCGGCGGCGGTCCGCTGCAGCTCGACGCCACGCCGCAGATGAACGTCCCGACCAACCAGCCCGGGATGCTTTGGCAGTACCAGGCGCCACCGAACACGACGATCTCCACCGCCAGCCTGCTCTGGGCCGGCCAGCAGTCCGGCAGCGACTACAGCGCGACCGTCGGCATCACCGTCAACCGCGACAGCACCGCCTACGACGGCGACCACGTGCTCGACAACTGCCAGTGGTTCGCCGGTTGCGCCGGCGAGCCGCTCGCCACGCGCACGTACAACGTCAACGCCGACCGGCTGCTCGTCGGCATCGGCTGCGGCGGCAGCGACGGCGCCTCTTGCCAGGGCGGCGATCGCGCGCACGTGCAGATCTACTCGGCCGGCATCGACCTGGTCGACAACTCCGCCCCGCAGGTCGGCACGATGTCCGGCTCGCTGTTCGCCAACCGCTCACTGCAAGGCAATGAGTCGCTCATCGTCCCGGTCAGCGACGTCGGAGTCGGCGTCGCTGATATCGCCGTGAGCATCGACGGCACCCCGGCCATCAACCGTCAACCGGTCGACACCAACGGCAACCTGTGCGTCCCGATCGAGGGCGGCTACCGCGCACCGGTCCCGTGCAAGCTCAACGTGACTGCGAACCTCAGCGTCCCGACGAACGTCGTCGCCGACGGCCAGCACACCATCACCGGAACCGTGTGGGACGCCGCCGGCAACGCCACCCCCTTCCTCAGCCAGAAGGTCACGATCGACAACGTCCCACCGCCAGCCATCAAGCCCAGCACTGCAACGGCGACAAACGTTCCCAACCCGAACGCTCCCCGGATCGACGGCGACGCGAGCGTGGGCGCGCTGCTCACGGCGTTCGACGGCAACTGGACCGACGCCACCGCGCAGCTGACGCGTACGTGGCAGGTCGCCGACTCGGCGACCGGCCCGTGGACCGACATCCCAGCCGCCGTCGGACCGACCTACCGACCCAACGCACTGCAGGCCGGCAAGTACCTCCGGATCACGGTCACGGCTGTCACCAAGGAGGGCACCACGGCCGCGAGTTCCGATGCACGACTGGTGAGTCAATCACAGGCCGGCTCGCTCGCGCTCACGTCGCTCTCGGCGAACAACGGGACGGGCGGGAACCCGGCGACGGGCAAGCTCGTGCCGTCGAGCAAGCGGACCAAGGCGACGGTCAACTTCAAGAAGACCGTCCACGTGGCCGGCAAGCTCGTCGACGCGACCGGCACGCCGATCGCCGGCGGTCAGATCGACGTCTTCGAGACGATCGCGCCAAGCGGTACGCGGACGAAGGTCGGGACGATCACGACCGACTCCAAAGGTCGGTACTCGTGGTCGCCGGCCACCCGAAGCAACCGTGTCGAGGAACTCGCCTACAGCCGCCAGAGCGGATCGGACAACTACCAGTCGACGCAGAGCCTGCAGGTGTTCGTTCGCGCCGGCGTGACGATCAAGCTGCAGCGCAAGCACATCCCCTCGCACGGCAAGGGGATCATCACCGGCCGCGTGCTCGTCGACGGGTTCCCGGCCAGCGGCGTGCGGGTTGAGGTGTTCGCCATCGGGACGCACGGCAACCAGTCCGGCGGCACCGTTCGCACCAACGGCACCGGGCACTTCAAGTGGAGCTACCGCTACACCCGCGTCGCGCACGGCGCCGTGGCGCTGTTCGTGAAGGTCCACCGCGACCCAGACATGCCAGCGCTCGACGGGCGCAGCAACATCGTGCGTCAGCGGATCGGATGACCCCCCGTCCGATGCTGCGCACTCTGGGGGCGGTCGCCATCATGGCGGCCGCCCCCAGCGGCGTTCTCGCGACCACCGCCCGGGCCGAGTCACCGCAGACCCCGGAGTCCGTTGCGTACGGGCTGGACTGGATCGCCCGCGTCCCAGACGCGCAGTTCGGACCCGTCGCCACGCGCCCGGCGATCTGCCTGGTCGACACCGGCGTTGCGATCACGCCCGACACGCCCGCGACCTCCGACGCCGGCCCGATCATCGCTCGCCTGAACGTCTACCAAGACGACCCAATCGGCGGCGATCCCAACGCGATGCTGCACGGCACCCGCATGGCCGCCACGATCGCCGCGCCCCGCAACAACTGGGGCATCGTCGGGATCTGGCCGGGAGCCCGGATCGTCTCCGTCAAAGCCAGCGAGGACGGCACGTTCGATTCCGCCGCGGTGCTGCGCGGGATCACGATGTGCCGGCAGTGGTCGATCCAGACCGGCATTCCTCTGTCGGTCGTCAACCTCTCACTCGGCTCGTCCGGAGCTGATCCGGCGTACGTGACCAGGTGGACCGAGTACACGGCGCGCGTCAACGGTGACGGGGCCTCGGTCGTGGCGGCCGCCGGCAACGATCCGAGCCAGGGCACCCAGTGGCCCGCCGCCGCCCCGGGCGCGATCGCCGTCGCCGCCGGCACGCCGGACGCCTCAGCGTTCTGCTCCTTCGCCTCACACGACGCACTCACCAAGGTCGTAGCGCCGGGCTGCAACGTGACGGCCGCCGACGCCAACGGCGAAGAAGCCTCGTGGCCTGACGGTGGCTCAAGCGACGCGACCGCCGCCACCAGCGCCGTCTTGGGCGCGCTGCGCGCGCTGCGCCCCGACGCAGACCACACCACGGCCGAAAACTGGCTGACGGCCGGCGGAACGCTCCTGGACTCCGCGCGCACCCTCAATGGCGTCGCGATCGCCAACGCTGCGGGTCTGGGTGGCCTGGTCACCTCGACGCCCGTCCAAGCACCCGTGTTTCCGACCAGCACACCCCCGGCGCCGCTCGCTGCACCGACCAGCCTGCGCGCCAAGCTCACCGGTAGCTCCCGCAAGCGCAAGCTGCGCGTGCTCGCCTCAGGTGCGCCGACCGGCGCTCGGCTGCAGGTTGCTGTGCGATCGGGCGGGCACTGGCGGCGCGCGAGCGGATCGACATCCGCCACCGTCGCGACCATCCACGCGCTGCCCTCACAGCTGTGGGCACGATGGGCCCGAACTGACGGCACCACGTCGACCTGGTCGGCGATGAAACGGCCCAAGAGCCACGCCAGCGCCCGGGTCTGGCACACCGTCAAGCCGCACGGACCCAAACCACCTCAGGGATAATCGCTCTCGTGCTCCGACGCGCCCTCCTGACCGCCGCCATCACCGCCAGCGCCCTCGGCGCGCCGAGCGCCGCGCATGCCGGCACCTACGAGGTCCTGTCCTGCGGCGCCGCCGGCGGTGTCAACCACGCCTGGACCGCTGAGACCGGCGGTGGCTCGATCACCGCAACCGACGCCTGCGGATCGGGCGGCGCGTTCCCGGCCGACGACGTCTTCACCCAGTACGGCGGATCGCTCGGCGTCTACACCACGCTCGGCGCGCCGAGCCCCGCGCCCGGCGCCTACGGCTACTGGCGCTTCGAGGTCCCCGACCCACTGCGAATCGTCGCCGACCGCATCATCGCCCACGGACACTCAGAGTCAGACGGCTGGCGACTGCTGACCGAGTCCGACGCGGGTGAGCTCGCGCACTGCCAGACCAACGAACCCGGGTCAGGAATCAGCGATCACTGCGACATCGGCGGCGGCAGCTACGGCATGCCCTTGGGCAACTCGGGCACCATCACCCCCGCCAAGTGGATCCGCATTGGCATCCGCTGCACGGTTGCTCCTTGCGACACGGGCTCGTCCGCACACGCCGCCGGCATGGCGATCTACTCCGACGGGGAAACCGTGTCGGACCCCGTTGCGCCGTCGGTCGGGATCTCGCCGGTGACGCCCCAGGTGTCGGCGAACGGGACGGTGACGGCGACGGTGAGTGGTTCGGATCAGACGGGGATCTCGCGGCTGGAGCTGCTCGTCGACGGCCAAGTCGTCGCCTCGAGCGCGCGGGCGTGTGACTTCACGCGCGTCTTGCCATGCGAGGCACCCGGCGCCACCGTCGCTGCAGCGCTGACCTCGAACGGCTTGACCCCGGGTACCCATCAGATCGTCGCGCGCGCGCTCGACGCGGCCGGCAACGTTGCTTCCACCGGCCCCCAGCCGGTAGTCGCAGCTCAGCCGGCGAACCAAACGCCGATCCCGACGCCGACGACACCGGTCCCGACGACCACGCCCGTGCCCGGGTCGGGTTCGCCGACGCCCACGCCGACGCCTGGTCCGGGGTCGACGTCGACGAGCGCGGTCAAGCTCAAGATCTCGACGGTGTCTCGCAGCGGCTCGCGGGTGCGGGTTCGCGGCGCGGTGGCGAAGGGCTGTCGTAGCCGTCTGACGATCAAGCTCACCGCGGCGGGGCACACGCGCTCGGCGCGGCTGACGGTCGGATCGTCGGGTCGGTGGGGCGTGTGGCTCTCCGGTGTCCGGCGCCACGCGAAGGTTCGCGTGAAGGTCTCGGCGAAGGCCACGGGGATCTGCTCGAGCGGCAGCGCCTCGAAGTCGCATTCCTGATCGCGCCTGCTAGATCCGGCGCCGCGGCCGCGCGCTCGAGCGCGCGATTCGTTAGCGCTGCACGCTAGATACGGCACGCCGGAGCTTCTTTCGGAGTTGGCGCGTTGCCGCGACCATCGGAAGGGTCGCGCTGCCTCTTAGGAGGTGATGCGTAGACGTGGTCATACCGAGAGGGTGGTCCCTTCGGACGGGTGGGCTGAGGTCCCGCTCGACCCGGAGGGCGAGTGGATGCCGGCGTTCGCCGCGACGTCGCCGCCGAGCACGACGGCGCTCGTCGACG
>JAVHXX010000372.1 GCA_031119595.1 Patulibacter sp.
AAGCGGCGGGCGACCACGCCCGCGCGGACGACCGCGGCCTCGGCCGTCCGCACCTCGCCCCGGCCCGGCGGGTCGGAGCCGGCCGGGCCCGGGGCGGCGCTCATGCCCCCGCCACCGGATCGACGCGGCCGATCACGGCCTCCATCGCGCCCGTGATCCACGGCAGCCGCGCACGCCGCGAGCCGGGATGCCACCGCAGCGGCGGACGCCCGGCGACCTGCCGCGCGTAGACCACGTAGAGGGTGCCGTCGGGGGCGTACCGCGCCTGGAGGATCTCGTTGAGATCGCCACCGAGCAGGATCCGCAGATAGCCCGGGTCGAAGCCGCGCGGGAACGCCGGCCGATCGACCGGGTCGACCGGGCCACCCACGAACACCGCGCCCGGCGCGGTGAGGTCGACGCACTGCGCGAGGTACGCGCGATACGCCCGCGACGACGCCTCGCGACCGTAGTAGGCGATCGCGAAGGTGCCCGGGCGGCCGGGCCGCGCCGTCACCGACGTGTACCGGATCTCCGTGACGCCGGGCGCGCTCACGACCCGCGGCGGCGTCCACGACACGCCGCCGTCGACCGACCAGCTGGCCTGGAGCGCATCCTGTTCGTCGGGCCAGACGCACAGGATCGTGCCGGCGGCGTCGTCGGCGACGCTCTCGGCCAGAAGGTAGTTGGAGTACCGGAGCACGTAGTGCAGCGGGTTGCGGTACGCCCGCAGCCGCGAGCCGGGAATCCGGGTCACCGACCAGTGGACGCCGCCGTCGTGGCTCGTCGCGAGGCCGAGCGCCCGGCCGTACCGGCCCGCGAGCCGCAGGGTGCCGTCGGGGGTGACGACGCCGTTGCCGAAGTTCACGTGGTCCCACCGCGACATCCCGTGGATCGCCGCCGGATCGATCGACAGCCGCACGCCGCGCGGAGCCGGCTCCCACGTGAGGCCGCCGTCGCGGGAGCGTTCGACGCCCTGGTGGCGCTGCGGCACGAGCGGCCAGATCCGCGTCGAGAACGGCACCGGCCCGGTGGCGTTGGTGTGGGGGCGCGGGTCGGGGTCCCCGACCGGCGCCGGGCCGGAGGTCACCTTCGTCCAGTCGCGCATGCGTTCGGCGATCACGACGTGCCGCCAGGTGTCGCCGAGGTCGTCGCTGAGGCTGAGGTCGTAGCCGGTGGCGCGGGGCGTGGGCGGCATCACGTCGAAGCGGGCGGTCTTGAAGAAGAGCCGCTGGGTCTGCGGGTCGAGGTACGTGAAGGGTTGGATGCGGCGGTGCCGGGGACCGGCATCCGGCACGCGCACCTCCCAGGTCTCGCCGCGGTCGCGTGACCGCGCGATACCGACTCCGTCGCGGCCGAGGGCCGGGGCAATCACCAGGTCGCCGTCGGCCGTGATCGCGAGGGAGCACTCGGCCGAACGGATGCCCGTCGGCCGGTAGGCGATCGTGGACGCGGCCTGCGACGGAGTCGATACGCGGGACACGACACTAGGGTAAACGTCGGTTCAGCCTATTTCCAGTCCGTAGACTGAAGGGCCCGTGACGACGCGCGATCTGCCCGGCGACCACGTCGCCCCATCCCGCCCCGACGGCCGCTCCACGCGGTACGCCGACCACCGCGCCCGGCTGCTCGCAGGCGCCATCGAGCACGTGCTCGCGCACGGCGTCGCCGGCCTGCGGCTGCGGCCGCTCGCCGCCGAGCTCGGCGTGTCCCCGGCCGCGCTCCTCAACCACTTCGGCAGCAAGGAGGGCCTGATCGCGGAGGTGCTGCAGTCGTTCCGGACCTACAGCATGCGGGTCACCATGAAGGCCGAGGGCGACCGCTCCGGCGATCCGACGCTGGCCGCCTACGACCGCTGGTTCGCCCGCTGGACCGACGACGCCGTCCTGCCGGGCGTGCGGCTCATCTTCGAGTGCTACGTGCTCGGCTTCCGCGACCCGGGCCACTACGGCGCCGCGCTCACGCAGACCGTCGACGACTGGCTCGCGTACCTGCGCACCTATCTGCGGTCGCTCGGCTGCCCGGACGACGAACTGGACGACTACGCGAGCCTCATGTTCGCGACGATGACCGGCCAGCAGATCGACCTCCTCGCCTCCGGAGAGCACGCACGCATCGCCGGCGGCCACCGGCGGTTCGTCGCGCTGCTCGAGCACGCACGGACCGGGTGGCGGGCGTCCGACGCGCCGGCGTCCTGAGCGTGCGTCCACATCCTGCGCGCGGGGTCGCAGGGTCGGTTAGCGTTTCGCCGATGTCCCCCTCGGCCCGCTCGGGCACGCCGCGCCGCGCGATCCCGGCGACCCTGTTCGCCGCGACCGCCCTCGTCGCCGTCGGCATCGGCACGGCCGCCCTGCCCGCCGGCGCGCAGACCACCGCGACCACGCCGGTCGCCCCGGCGAACGCGAAGGCCGCGGCGATGCGGAAGGCGAAGACGTTCTCGCTCGAGCTCGGCGCCTCGCTCACCCGCACGAACATCAAGCGCCTCACCAGCCGCGACGTGGTCGTCGTCGACGGCTCCGAGACCTCGGACGCGCAGATCAAGCAGCTGAAGGCGAAGGGCACGCTCGTCCTCGGCTACCTCAGCGTGGGCACGGTCGAATCGTGGCGCCCCTGGTTCGATCTCCTCAAGGACCACCGCCTCGAGGCGCTCGGCGACTGGCCCGGCGAGAAGTACACCGACCTCACGTCGCCGGACGCTCGCACGGCCCTCGCGGACACCATCACGCCGCAGCTCCTCGCCAAGGGCTACGACGGCCTCTTCCTCGACAACGTCGACATGCTCGAGGTGCACCCCGAGGACAGCGCCGGCATGCTCGACGTCGTCACCCGCATCAGCGCGAAGGTGCATGCCGCGGGCGGCGTGCTCATGGCCCAGAACGGCGACTCGATCATCACGCCGTACCTGCCGCTCCTCGACGGCTGGAACCGCGAGGACGCCACCGGCACCTACGACTTCGACGCGAAGAAGTACGTCACGAGCGACGCCGACACCCGCCGCTCGGCCCGCGAGACCATCGCCCAGGTGAAGGCCGCCGGGCTCCTCGCGACGACGACCGACTACTACGCCTCCCCGACCTCGACCGCCGCGAAGCGCGCCGTGCGCATCGCGTGCAAGGCCGGGGCGGTCCCGTTCGTCGGGAACATCGCGCTGACGACCGTGTCGGCGAAGCCCCAGCACTGCTGAACGGCGGCCGCGGAGGTCGGCCGCGCGCCGAGGTCTCAGGCGCGCTCGTCGATCCAGTCCGCGATCTGGCCGAGCACGCGCGCCCGTGCGGGCTGCTGCTCGTGGAAGAGGTCGTGGTGGAGGTCGTCGTGGATCGCGACGGTCTTGTCGGCGGAGCCGACCGCATCGACGAGGCGCGTGCTCGACCGCGGCGGCGAGATCGAGTCGCGGCCACCATGGACGGCGAGCAGCGGCAGCCCGAAGGACGCGAGCCGGGCACGGTCGAGGTGGCGGTTCCCACGCGCGATCTCGGTGGCGGTCCGCATCGGGAGGCGGCCGTGGTGCACGAGTGGATCGGTGCGGTGCGCCTCGACCTCGTCCGCATCGCCGGAGATGTCCGCGGAGTCGAAGGCGATCAGGGGGAAGCGGGGCGCGAGCAGGCCACCGAGGCGGTCGAGCTTGAAGACGTCGGTGGCGAGTCGCAGCGGCAGCGGTGCGGCCGACGAGTCGATCGTGACGCTCGTCGTGACGACGCCGGCGAGCTGGTCCTGGTGGTCGACGGCGTAGACGAGGCCGATCACGGCGCCGAGGCTGTGGCCCACGAGGAAGCACGGCGTGCCGTGCTCACGGCGTGCGAGGTCGACCATCCGGCCGACGTCCGACGCGGCGTGACCGAGGTCGTCGATGACGCCTGCGTCGCCGTCGCTGTGGCCGTGACCGCGCTGGTCGTGCGCCCAGACCGTGAACCCGCGGCGGACGAGCTCCTTCGCGAACCCGTCGTAGCGCGCCGAGTGGTCGAGCGCGGTGTGCACGACGACGACGGTCGCGCGTGGTGCGCGCGGCGAACGGGGCGACCAGGTGCGGTACGCGATCCGCGGGCCGCCGTCCCCCACGAACGATCCGAGTTCCATCCCCACGGCCGAAAAATGTAACCGCGCTATGGCGCACCGGCAATCCCGCTGGACACACCAAGGAACCGGTGCAACCGGTCTTTCGGGGGACAACACGGTGAAGACCCCTTCGATGTGGCCCAACCGCACACGCCGCACCGAAAGGCGGCGCGGCGTAGCGGATGGCCGGAGGCCTCGTGCGCAGGGTCCGGGCGGAGGCGGCCCGGACCCCCTCTGTGGGTCAGGGCGTGGTGCCCAGGTGCGTCTCGAGGGTCGGCTCCCCGCCCGCGGTCGTGTCCCCGCCGACGGACCCGCCCGTCGACAGCCCACCCTCGACGACGGCGGCGCCACTGAGGTCGGGACGCGTGCGTTCGCTGGCGGCGCCGGAGGACGACCCGCCGTGTGCCGGCGGAGCGGTGTCGGCGATCGACGGCGCGTCGACCGGCTCGCACGGCTTCACCGTGCCCGCCGCGACGGCCTGGGTCGTCGCCGACACGTTCGCGCCGAGCGAGTTCGTGAGCACGAGCGTCTGCCCCGGCTTGAACTCGTCCTTCCTGAACGTGAACGTGGCCGGACCGTCGGTGACGCCCTCCGAGCCCGGCGCGCCCATGTGGAACGACGCCGTCGACAGCCCACCACTGGCGGGCGTGAACCGGCCCGGCGCGCACGCCTTGCCATCCGGGACGTAGTCGACGACAGCCGGGATGCCGGCCGCGACGAGCTTCGCCTGCAGGCCCGCCGCGTCGCGGACCGAGTGGATCGTCACCGTGACGG
>JAVHXX010000373.1 GCA_031119595.1 Patulibacter sp.
TGCTGCAGCGCGTGCACGTGGACCTGATCGAGCTGCACGTTCAGGGCAAGCAGGCTCACTGGAACGTGGTGGGCAAGAATTTCCGCGACCTTCACCTGCAGCTCGACGTCATCATCGAGGCTGCGCGCGGCTTCTCTGATGACATCGCTGAACGCATGCGTGCGCTCTACATCACGCCTGACGGCCGCTCGGCGACCGTCGCCAAGCAGACCTCGCTCCCGTCGTACCCGCAGGGTGAGGTCGACACCGCCGAGACCGTCGACCTGATCACCGAGCGTCTCTACGCGGTCGCCGGCACGATCCGCGAGGTCCACGACGACGTCGACGAGGCCGACCCGACCACGGCGGACATGTTCCACGAGATGCTGGAGTTCCTCGAGCAGCAAGCGTGGATGGTCAGCGCCGAGAATCGCGTGGCCGGCAAGTCCACCCCCAAACCGATCGACGAATAGGTTGCTGCAGCGCCTCGAGTCAGCGTCATCGGCGGGGCAGAGCGTTGCGGTGATCGTCCCCACGGTGAACGAGGCCGCGACGATCGGACCGATCTGCCGCAGCCTCGTCGAGCTGCGCGACCGAGGCGTGTGCGATCGCGTTCTCGTGGTCGACGAGTCCACGGACGCGACCGCACACATCGCGCGGTGCGCGGGCGCCGAGGTGGTGCGGCAGTCCTCGCTTCGGTCGGACGCCGGGCCTTTGCGCGGTAAGGGTGACGCGATGTGGCGCGCACTGCACGCCATCAACGAAGACATCGTGGTGTTCGTCGATGGCGATACCCGCGGCTTTGACGCGGACATGGTCGTTGGCCTGATCGACGCGATCACCTCGGGGCGCGCTGATTTCGCCAAGGCGACGTACCGCCGGCCGTGGGACGACGGGGCCACTCGGCGCCCAACCGGCGGCGGCCGCGTCACCGAACTGACCGCCAAACCACTCCTGCGGCAACTGTTCCCAGACCTCCCCCCATTGGGGCAACCACTCGCCGGCGAGATCGCCGCGCACACCTGGTTGCTGCGTTCGCTGCCGTTCGTGACCGGCTACGGCGTTGACGTCGGGCTGCTGATCGACGCCTGGCACGCCGTCGGCACCAGCCGACTCACCGAGGTCCACGCGGCGCCGCGGCAGAACCGCCACCGCCCGCTCGAACAACTCTCAGTAACCGCCGACGACGTCGTCGCGACCATCCTAAGTCGCGCCGGATTCGCCACGATGTCCCTGCCAGAGCGACCACCCTTGGATACCGCGAAGGATCCGGGCAGCCTGGTCGCGGCGGGCGCCCTGTGATGCGCCTAGCCCTCACGTTCGACGACGGACCCGACCCCGTCTGGACCCCCCGGGTCCTCGAACGCCTCGCCGCCGCTGACGTCCACGCGACGTTCTTCGTCCTGGGCGAGCGAGTCCGCCATGCGCCCGGGCAGCTCGAGGCGATCCTGCAAGCAGGACACCAAGTGGGCGTGCACGGCGACCGACATCTCGACCACTCCAAGAGCGACCCCGAAGCGGTGCAAGCCGATACCCACGCCGCGCTGCAGACCCTGGCCCACCATGGCGTGCACCCGTCGCTTTGGCGTCTTCCGTGGGGACGCAGCGGCCCGGCGACGGTCGAGCTCGCTGGCGAGCATGGCCTGCAGATCGTGCCGTGGGATCACGACACCCACGACTGGCGCGGCGATGACTGGAGCGACCAACCCCCAGGCGCAGCCGATCGCGTTGCCCGCGGCGGCATCGTGCTGCTGCACGACGCCATCGGCCCCGGCGCACCGAGGCTCGGTTGCGTCAACACCCTCCACCTCATCGACGACATCACCGGCGCGGCTTACGCAGCCGGAACACCGATCGGTCCTGTAAACGGCGCCCCGGCGCATGGCTGAGGCGCCGCTGGATGAGCGCTGGCGCCGGCTGGTCGAGCAGGAATGGACCACCGCCGACGCGTTCTCAACCCGCGCCGCCGAGCTGCGCGCCGTCCGCGCCGTCGCCGCCGGCGGCCTCGGCGCCGGCCGCGTCTTTGACGGCCACAGAAACGCCCTCGAGCGCCTGATGCAGCACCGCCCAAGCGATATCCCCGAGGACGTCCGAAACCGCGTGTCAGCTGGTGTCCTAAGGCTTGGCGTCTGGGGCGCCGACCCCGGCCCGCAAGACGGCACACCCGCCTGCCTGAACCCCGACCAGCAGACGGTGAGTGGCGTCAAGGCGTTCTGCTCCGGCGCCGGACACCTCGATCTGGCAATCGTGCTGGTGCGCCGAACACCTGAGGGTCCGCCGACCCTGCCAGCCCTCATTGACCTGCGAGAGCCAGAGCGCGCTCGTGTGGACCTCGAGTGGTTTCGCGGCAGCGTTCTCGCACAGAGCCACAGCCACCGAGTCGTGTTCGACCGAGCCCCCGTCGTGGCGATCCTCGGTGAGGAAGGCACGCTCTCACAGGAGCCGTGGATCAGCGGCGACGCGCTTCGCAGCGCCGCCGTGTGGGCCGGCGCAGCCGACACGATCGCCGCCACAGTCACTGCCGGCGCGGGTCGCAGCGACGAGGCGGCCGCAGCCGCGGGCTGCGCGCGAGCCATCCTCGGCCCCGTCAATACATGGCTGGACGCCGGACTTGCCGCTGTCAATGAGGCCCACGAGGCAGGCTCAGATCCCTGGCCGGTCGTCGCCGCCCTGCGCCTTGAACTCACCGAGCGACTCCGCACGCTCTCGAGGATCGCCGCAGAGCAACACGGCTCACGGGGTCTCGCAACCGATGAGACGCTTGCCGAGGCCCGCGCCGACCTGGACCTTCTCCTGCTCCAACACCGCTCGCGCCCGTCGCCGTCAAGCTCGGCACCCTCCCGCCGAAGCGCTCGTGACCGACCCCGAACTGCTCGCAAGCTTCGAAGCGCGCTTCCGTGACGACCCCGACCCGTGGAAATTCGAGGCCAGCGACTACGAGCTGGCCAAGCGCCGCGAGACGCTGCGCGCCTGCGGCACCCTCACCGGCGCCCGGGTCCTTGAGCTCGGCGCCGCCAACGGCGTGCTGGCAGCCGACCTCGCAGGGCACGCCGCCGAGGTCGTCGCGATCGAAGCCGTCCACCAGGCCGCCCGCCTCGCCACTAACCGCCTCGCCGATCACGCCCGCGCGCACGTCGTTGAGGGAATCATCCCACGCGACGTGCCCGCAGGCCCCTATGACGTCATCGTCGCCTCCGAGATCCTCTACTGCCTCAACCAGGACGCCTACGCCCGCACGCTGCAACAGCTGCAGGACTGGCTCGCGCCCGGCGGCCGCATCGTCGCCGTGCACTGGCGCCCAGACGGCCCCGAACGACCACGCACCGCAGCCACCGTCCACGACGACCTCGCCGCCCTGCCCTACCTCGAACTCGTCGAAGCCGCCGAACACGAGCAATACCTGCTCTCAGTCCTGCGCCGCCGCGAAACCGACCGCCAAGCATGGGTCGTGATCCCAGCCCGCAACGAAGCCGAACACATCGCCGCCGCGATCCAAGCACTGACCGCGGCCGCCGCCGGCGTGACCGCGTCAACCCATCTCGTGATCGTCGACGACGGATCCACCGACGACACCGCGGCAATCGTCCGCAACGCCCTCGGCGACTGGACCCACGGCACCGCGATCATGCTGAGCGGCCCGAGCGCCGGCGCCGGATGGGCACGCCGCACCGGCCTCGACCACGCCCTCACCCAAGCTGAGTCCGCCGGAGACCCCAGCGCGATCATCGCCACCACCGACGCCGACTCCCAAGTCCCCGAACACTGGCTCACGCAACTTCACGCACTCGCCGGCGCAGGACACGAGGTGATCGCCGGCGACATCACGCTGTCCGCTGAAGCACACCCCGGCCTCGTTGCCGCCCGCGCAGAACGCCTTGCCACCCGCCTGGCAGCCATTCGCGAATACGACCCACAAGCTCAGCACCCGCACTTCGCCGGCGGCAACCTCGCCTTCACTGCCCGCACACTCACCCTGCCGCAGCCGCTCCCAACACCACGCGCGCTCGAAGACGACGCACTACACGCGCGCTGCGACCAGCTCGGCCTCGAGATCCTGCGCGACGCGTCGTTTCCGGTCACCACCAGCCCCCGCCTCACCGGCCGCGCCGAAACCGGCCTGGCCACCGCCCTCGCACGAGACGCACGCGACCTCGGAGTCATCCCATCAGATACCCGATCTCACCCGAGCTAGGAACCCACAGCAGTGACTCACCACGACGCCAACCCAGAGCGCGACGACACCCGCCCCGACACCAATCCGCCGCGCGATCCCGACCCAAAACCCGACCGCGAATCGCCCGACCAAGATGTCGACGTCGACGAACAAGGCGAAGAATCGTTTCCCGCCAGCGACCCGCCCGCCAACTACTAACTACACCCAGCGGGCACCCGCAGAAGCGATCGTCGTTACCCCTACCTCAAACACCTCGCCTCCGGCCGTGGGCTCGCAAACTCTGGTTATGTCAAGTTGAAGACCGTGGCGAGTAGCGCGCGCGTCGTTTAAGGGTCCGCGACCATGCTCCGATAACTACCGGTGAGCGTTGGCCGGGCGCTCTCCGTGCGCCCGGCCAGGCCCATGTCGCGACCGAGGCATGAGTCGGTCGCGGTCTCAAACGCCAATCCGCGGGCCTGCCGCGCCTGGCACCACGATGAGGCTCTCTTTTGTTCAGGCCTTCTTGAGGGTCCGCGGTTAGCTCGAAGCCTGACCGATGTCTAGACGCTCGATCTTGCCTGCTGGCGTGAGGGTGAATCGGAAGAAGGTTCGAAAGTCGCCCCACGTGTCGCTGTGGAATTGACCGACGACCTCCGTGCCGTTGCGGTCAATTG
>JAVHXX010000374.1:0-3503 GCA_031119595.1 Patulibacter sp.
GTCCAGAGGAACCCGGTCGACAGCACCGTCCGCACCAGCGCGCCGATCGTCTGCCCGAGCCGTCCTTCCATCCCACCGACCCTAGATGAGCGCCCGCCCGGCCCGGCGCAGCAAGGACTCGCGGGCGCGCCCGCGGGCGCCCGGGCGCGAGCCGCGGCTGACCGGGCCACGCGGCGTGGCGCGCCCGAGGCCGTGACTAGGCTCGCGGGTGCCGTGCCTGCTCGCCCTTCTTCGTCGTCGTCCTACAAGCGCACCGGGGTGCGGCTCGTGCCGCTCCTCGTGGCCCTCGTCCTCGCGGTCGTCTCGACGGAACTCACCGTCGACAGCGACCTGACGTGGCTGTGGCTCGCGATCCCGACGTGGGCGCTCGTGGCGGTCGGGATCTTCGACCTCGTGCAACGCCGACACAGCGTGCTGAGGACCTATCCGATCGTCGGCCACGGCCGCTGGATCGCCGAGCTGCTGCGCCCCGAGATCCACCAGTACTTCGTCGAATCCGACACCGACGGGCGTCCCTACGACCGCGTGGTGCGATCGATGATCTACGAGCGCGCGAAGGGCGGGGAGTCGGAGTCGCCGTTCGGCTCCGAGCTGCTCCTCGAGGCGCCGGGCAGCGAGTTCTTCGCCCACACGATCGCGTCGGTGAAGGCGCCCGAGGCGCACCCGCGCGTGAGGATCGGCGGCCCGCACTGCACGAAGCCCTACGACATGGCCCTGCTGAACGTGTCCGCGATGAGTTTCGGGGCGCTCTCCGGGAATGCGATCCGCGCGCTCAACGCCGGCGCCGCCAAGGGTGGGTTTGCCCACGACACCGGTGAGGGCGGCATCAGCCCGTACCACCGCGAGCATGGTGGCGACCTCATCTGGGAGATCGGCTCGGGGTACTTCGGCTGCCGCACGAAAGACGGCGACTTCAACCCGGACCGCTTCCGTGAGCAGGTCGCCGACGACCAGATCAAGTGCGTGTCGATCAAGCTCTCGCAGGGCGCCAAGCCGGGGATCGGCGGCGTGCTGCCCGGTCCGAAGGTGACCAAGGAGATCGCGAAGACACGCGAGGTTCCCCAGGGCCAGACGGTCACGTCGCCCCCGTCGCACACCGCCTTCCACACGCCGCTCGAACTCATCGCCTTCGTCCAGCAGCTGCGCGAGCTCAGCGACGGCAAGCCGGTCGGGTTCAAGCTGTGCCTCGGCCGGCGGGTCGAGTTCCTCGCGATCTGCAAGGCGATGATCGAGACCGGCGACGGACCCGATTTCATCATCGTCGACGGCAGCGAGGGCGGCACCGGAGCCGCGCCGACGGAGTTCCAGGACGTCGTCGGCACGCCGCTCACCGAGGCGCTCCTCTTCATCCACAACGCCCTCGTCGGCGCGGGCCTCCGCGACCGGCTCCGGCTCGGGGTGAGCGGGAAGATCGCGACGGGTGCGGACATGGTCCGGCGGATGTCGCTCGGTGCCGACTACTGCAACTCCGCGCGGGCGATGATGATGGCGACGGGCTGCATCCAGTCGTTGCGCTGCCACACGAACACCTGCCCGACGGGTGTCGCGACCCAGGATCCGAAACTCGCCCGTTCGCTCGACGTGCCGACGAAGACCGAGCGCGTCGCGAACTACCAGAAGGCCACGGTCGACAGCGCCCTGAAGATCATGGCCGCGATGGGCATCACCGACCCGTCCGACCTCGACCCGATCCTGCTCCACCGCAACGACGAGCTGCCGTGGTCGCACGACTACACCGCGCTCTACTCGTGGCTCCGGCCGGGCCAGCTCCTGGAGGGCGACGCCCCCGAGAGCTGGACGGCGCTCTGGGGCCGTGCCCACGCCGACACCTTCGACCTCACGAAGCCCACGTGGGTCTGATCCCCGCCGAGGAGGCACCATGCCGCGCACCGTCGCCGAACTCCTGATCGACACCCTCGAGGACCTCGGTGTGACCCACGTGTTCGGGGTGGTCGGCGACGCCCTCAACCCCGTCACCGATGCGATCCGCCGCAGCGACCAGCTCACCTGGGTTGGCTGCCGCCACGAGGAGGTCGCCGCCTACGCGGCCGGCGCCCAGGCCCAGCTCACGGGTCGGCTCGGCGTGTGCATGGGCACCGTCGGCCCGGGCTCCGTGCATCTCCTCAGCGGTCTCTTCGACGCGCAGAAGAGTCACGCGCCGGTGCTCGCGATCGCCGGCCAGGTGCCGCTCGAGGAGCTCGGCAGCGACTTCTTCCAGGAGGTCGACAACGACGCCGTCTTCGCCCCGGTCGCGGAGTTCAGCCGCACGGTGACGAGCGCGAGCCAGGCGCCGCGGATGATCGAGCAGGCGATCCAGTCCGCGATGACCCGGCCGGGCGTGGCGGTGCTGAGCATGCCCGCCGATGTCGGCAGCGCGACCGTCGAGGACGACTCCGCGGTGCATGCGTTCTGGGCCGACCCGCCGACGCTGCCGGGTGTGAAGGACCTCGACCGCGCCGCGCGATTGATCGACGAGGCCGACCGGGTCACGCTGCTCGTCGGCCGCGGGGCCCGGGGCGCGCGCGCCGACGTGCTCCGGCTCGCGGATCACCTCGGCGCGCCGATGGTCGTCGCGCTCCAGGCCAAGCAGGGCTTCGACCACGACAACCCGTTCCAGATCGGCCAGTCGGGGCTCCTCGGCAACCCCGCCTCGGCGCACGCCTTCAAGCACACGGACCTGCTCCTCATGCTGGGCACCGATTTCCCCTACCGCGAGTTCCTGCCCGAGCACGCGACCACCATCCAGCTCGACAAGCGCGCCGAGCACCTCGGCCGCCGCACGAAGGTCGATCTCGGGCTGGTCGGCCATGCCGAACCGACGGTCCGCGAGCTCCTCGCGCGCGTGCGCCCGAAGATCGACCGGTCGCACCTCGACGGGTCGGTGAAGAAGTACGAGTCCTGGAAGGCACGGCAGGCGAAGATCGCGGCGCCCGGGTTCGCGGACACGATCGCCGGCAAGGTGCTGAGCGCCGGTGACAACCGCGAGGGCCGGATCCGTCCGGAGGCGCTCGCCGCCACGATCGACGCGCAGGCCGCGCCCGACGCGATCTTCACCTCGGACACGGGCATGTCGACGGTGTGGCTTGCGCGGTTCGTGCACCTGCAGGAGAGCCAGCGACTCCTGGGCTCGTACAACTACGGGTCGATGGCCAACGCGATGCCGCAGGCGATCGGCGCGCAGCTGCTCGACACCCACCGCCAGGTGATCGCGTTCTGCGGCGACGGCGGGCTCTCGATGCTCCTCGGCGACCTCCTCACGATCGTGTCGGAGCGGCTGCCGGTGAAGGTGGTCGTGTTCAACAACGGTCGCCTCGGCATGGTGAAGCTCGAGCAGGAGCAGGCCGGCCTGCCCGAGTTCGGCACCGAGCTCGACAACCCGAACTTCGCGGAGGTCGGCCGCGCCATCGGCCTCCACGGCATCCGCGTCGAGGATCCCGCGGGCCTCGACGCGGCCGTCGCCGAGGCCCTCACCCACCCCGGCCCGGTCCTCCTCGACGTCGTCA
>JAVHXX010000374.1:3513-4802 GCA_031119595.1 Patulibacter sp.
AACGAAGTCGCCATCCCACCCGCCCCGACCGCCAGCCAGGGCTTCGGCTTCGTCACCGCAAAGCTCAAGGAGACGCTGCGAAGCCGCGGCGACGACGACTGAGCGAGCACGTTCCTGGGACGAAGCGGGGCGCCACTCCCCACACCACACCCGCCATGCCCGCCGCCACGGCATGTCCCTAGGCGAGCACAAGCCCTCCGGAGGAAGCGGGGCTCCCCTCCCCCGGACGCCCCCATGCCATCCCCGCGACCGCGAGCCGGCAGGCGTCCACTCGCTCGGGGTCGTGGGTGCCCCTGGGCAGACGGTGAGCCAACGCGAGTGAGCGCCAGCGAACGGCAAAGTGTGTCTGTCCAGGGGCACCCACGCCCCGGCGCACACTCACCCGCAAAGCTCAGCAACACCAAGAATGGCTGAGGCTCCCCGAACCCGGGGAGCCCCAGCGGTAGCGCACCTGTAAGCCGGATTCTGTCTTGAGCAGTCATCCATCTGTGCGACCTACCTGAACCTCGACGGGCCGCCTACAAGCGGTTCGGCTCGGTCTTGCATCGGGTGGGGTTTACCTGGCCGCCGTGTCACCACGACGCCGGTGCGCTCTTACCGCACCTTTTCACCCTTGCCTGTGCCCGCGAGCGGGCCATCGGCGGTGTATTTCTGTGGCACTTTCCCGCGGGTTTCCCCGGGTCACCAACGTGACCACCCTGCCCTGCGATGTCCGGACTTTCCTCGAGGCACCGAGGTGCCACGCGACTGCCCGGCGCGCGCGAGGAGCGTACCGAGTGGCGGGCCGAGGGAGCGCGCGGCGTCGTGCAGGGTCGCCGCGCGGCGGGCCATCCGGGTGAAGGGGCGCTCCAAGCCGCACCCGGATCTCGGCGAGCCGCCGCGAGCGGTTGCGCGCCATGCCCGCGCCGTCGTGCATCCGCCCGGTCGCTGGACCGTCTCCCCTTGTGCACCTACTCTCGAAGGAGACCTTCCATGACCATCGACCAGCGCGTCCGATACGCCGTCGCCGCGGCGACCGACGAGTGCGAGTGCGGCCCCGGCTGCACCTGCTCGACCTGCGGCTGTGGCTGCGGGGACTGACCTCGTGAGCGCCCGGCCCATCATCGACCCGTCCGCGGCGAGGTACCCCACCGGGGCTTCGTCCCGGAACGGCGCGGCGGGTACCGCCGCCGCGGCCTCCCCTGACTGGGCGGCGCTCGACGCGTCGGTCCGTCGGTGGTTGGGCCGCCGTGCGCCGCGAGGTCTGGTCGACGACCTCGCCCAGGAGACGCTCCTGCGGGTGCACCGCA
>JAVHXX010000375.1 GCA_031119595.1 Patulibacter sp.
ATGGGCCGCGGCGGTCGCACGGGCCGCAGCGGCGGCACGGGCCGCAGCGGTCGCACGGGCCGCGGCGGTCGCACGGCCGCAGCGGCTACATGGGCCGCGGCGGTCGCACGGGCCGCAGCGGCTACATGGGCCGCGGCGGCTACATGGGCCGCGGCGGTCGCACGGGCCGCAGCGGCGGCACGGGCCGCGGCCGGGCTGTCGTGGATCGTCGCGAAAAACACGCTCATCCACGACAGGCACGCGGCGCCCGGGCAGGCTGTCGTGGATCGTCGCGAAAAACACGCTGATTCACGACAGGCCGGCTCGGTCGGGACGACATTTCACGCGAAGGGGGGCGAAAACGTGGTCGCCAAACCCTCTTATAGATATGGATGACATTCCGAAGACCCCAACCGGACGGACGCCGCGCGCCGTCGTGAACGCCGAGATCGCCAAGCGCCTGCGCGAGCAGCAGGGGCAGATCTCGTACCGGCAGCTCGTCGCAGCAGGCCTCAGCGATGAGGCGGTGGCACGGCGGGTGAAGACCCGCCAGCTCATCCTGCAGACCGAGGCGCAGTCCCAGCGGCGGCGGGCGCGGCCCAGGGCACGGCCGCGATCGAAGCCGCATCGCGTGTACAGCGCGCACGGAGGCCCGCTGTCACCCGACGCTCGCCGTTGGGCGGCCGTCCTGAGCGCCCCGGAACCCGCGTACCTGAGCCATCTGAGCGCGTGTGCCCTGCACGGTCTGGACATCCCGCCACGCACGCCGATCCATGTCGTGCACGTCGGCGGGGGCTGGGAGCCGCCGCGAGGCGTCGTCGCCCATCGGACGACCCATCTCCCGAATCACGACATCGCCACGAACGCGCGCGTCCCTGCGACCACGCTCTCGCGCGGCCTGCTCGACGCGGCCGTCTCGAGCCGTGCCGAGCTCCTCGACGACCTGCTCGATTCGGCGGTACGGCTCGGCATCTACGACGGCGCGTCGATGGTGCGCGTGCTGAACGAACGTCCGACCACACGAGGGGTTGCTCCGCTGACCGCCGCCATCGGACGTCTCGACTCGACCAGCGGCACGTTCCGCAGCAACTTCGAACGCCGTACGACACGTCTGGTCGAACGGTCACGCCGGATCCCGGCGCCGGTGGTGAACGTGCTGGTCGAAGGGTACGAGCCCGACCTCTGGTGGCGCGGGACGCGGGCCATCGTCGAATGCGACGGGCGCGACTACCACCGGTCGCCGGCCCAGATCGCGAAAGACGAGGAGCGGGAGGCGATCCTGCGCGCGCTCGGGTTCCGGTTCCTCCGACTCCGCTGGCACCACGTGGTGTACGAGGAAGAACGCACGCTCGAGCGCATCGAACGGTTTGTGCTCGCCAACATGGAGGCGCCGGTCGCGGGTCGATGAACCGGCCCGGGTGCGCACGCCGCCGGGAACCTGTCGTGGATCACCGCGAAAAACACGACGATCCACGACAACCCCACCGCCCCGAGCAAGCCCGTCGTCGATCACCGTGAAAAACACGCTCATCCACGACAGGCGCGGGCCGGGTCGCCCGGACGGTGCGAGTCGCCGTGGGCCCTCGCGCAATCGTTTGTCCGGGCGTCCAAACGGGCTCCGGGACGCTGCGCCCGGCGGCTAGTGAGGCCCGGCCCGCGAGCCGCGAGCATGGCCGGGGCAGGCCCGGGTCGCGCCCGGCGCGCCTGTCACGCTGCACTCCCCCGTCATGTCCGCCACGCCCCCGCCAGATCCGACCGAGCCGCCCGCCACGCCCCCGCCAGATCCGACCGAGCCGCCCGCGGCGCCCACGCTCGAATCAGCCGCCGCGCCATCCCAGGCGCCCCCTGTCGAATCCGCCGCAGCGACACCCGCGGAGCCCGGGCCCACCGCCCCGGCGCCCGCCTTCGACCCCGCCGGCCGCCCGACCCTGCGGACGCTCTCGAACCACACCGGCCTGCACGTGTCGACGATCTCGCGGGCGCTGCGGCGCGACGCCGCGAGCGACGAGACCGCCGCGCTCGTGCACGCCGCCGCGACCGAACTGGGCTACCGCCGCGACCCGATCGCCGCGAGCCTGCGGACGCAGCGGTCGCACGCGATCGGGATGGTCGCGCACGCCCTCACGGACGTCGTGCAGGCGATCATCTACGAGGAGGTCGACCGGGTCGCCCTGGAACACGGGTACGACGTGCTCGTCGCCTCGACGCGCGACGAGCCGGCGGCGCAGCGGCAGCGGGTCGAACTGCTCCTCTCGCGCCGCGTCGATGGCCTCATCCTCGCCGACGCGCACGGTGACGGCGCCTACGCCGACTGGGTCGCGTCGCTCGGCGTGCCGTACGTGCTCGTGATGCGCGGCACCACCGGCGGCCGCCACCCGTCCGTGATCGCCGACGACGTCGCGGGCGGCCGACTCGTCGCCGAACACCTCGTCGCCCAGGGCCACACGACCATCGCGCTGCTCAGCGGCCCCGAGTACTCGGGCGCGTCGCGCGGCCGCGCCGAGGGCTTCCGAACCGTGCTCGCGGAGGCAGGCGTCGCACTCACCGACGACCTGGTCGAGCCCGGCGGCCTCGTGATCGAGAGCGGTCGCGCCGGGATGCAGCGCCTGCTCGAGCGCCGCCCGGACCTCACCGCGGTCTTCTGCGCCAGCGACTTCTCGGCGTTCGGGGCGACCAGCGCGCTGCGCGCCGCCGGCCTGCGGCCCGGTGAGGACGTGGCGACGGTCGGCTTCAACGACGTGGCCGCCGCGGAGGCGATGGACCTCACCTCGGTGCGCACGCCCCAGGAGGAGATGGGCCGCCTCGCCACCCTCGCGCTGCTCGAGGCGATCGACGGTGGCACGCCGGCTTCGCACCTGCTCGCGCCCGAGCTGATCGTCCGCGGCTCGAGCGCCGCATCGCTCGCCTCGATGCGGCCGGCCCACCTCGCCGGCCACACCCCGGCCGCGACCGCCCGACCCGCCACACCGGACGACCGACCCGCGGCGACGGTCCCCGCACCCCGCTCCACCGCCGACACCCCGGCCGCGACCGCCTGATGCCCGGCCCGGAGCGCCTCACCCGCGACGCGGTCGCCGCCCTCGACGCGGCGCTCGCGCCGCTCGACGCCTGGGCGGCGAAGCGCTGGCCCGGCGGCGCGCTGCTCGGGCAGCCGGCGCACACGGTGTACGTGTCGGCGGCCGTCGCAGAACCCGGGCTCAGCGCGGCCTGGGGCCGCGCGGCGCTGCGAGCCCTCGACGAGCACGCCGGAACGCCGGCGGCGCTCGCGGCCGCGGTCGACCTTCCCGCCCACGAGGTCGAGGAGGCGTGGCCGCTCCTGCGGCAGGTGCTGGTCGACCGACCGATCCAGGACCTACGGATCGACCTCGAGGACGGGTACGGCCCCCACACCGACGACGAGGAGGACGCCGACACCGACCGGGCCGCCGCCACGCTGCTCGCGGAGGCCGCCGACCCCGCCGGCCCGATGCGGCTCGGGTTCCGACACCGCAGCCTGGAGGCGTCGACGCGGGCTCGCGCCGTGCGCACGTTCGACCGTCTGATCGGTCGGCTGAGCGAAGGCGGTGGCGTCCCGAACGGGTTCGTGGTGACCATGCCGAAGGTCATCCACGTCGACCAGGTGCGGGTGTACGTGGAGCTGCTCGCGGCGCTCGAGAAGGCCCACGGCCTGCCGTCCGAATCGCTGCGGTTCGAGATCCAGGTCGAGACCCCGCAGACCATCCTCGCCGCCGACGGCACCGCCTCGCTCGCCCCCATGCTCGACGCCGCCGCGGGCCGCTGCACCGGCCTGCACTACGGCACCTACGACTACTCCGCCGCGCTCGGCGTCCCGGCCGAACACCAGCGCGCCGACCACCCCGTCGCCCAGACCGCCAAGGCCGTGATGCGACTCGCCGCGGCCCAGACGGGCGTCGAGGTGAGCGACGGGTCGACGAACAAGCTCCCCGTCGGCGACGCCGCCACCGTCCACGCCCATTGGCGGATCCACGCGGACCTCGTCGCCGGCGCCCTCGCCGACGGGATCCGGCAGGGCTGGGACCTGCACCCGGCGCAGCTCGTGACGCGGCACCTCGTGAACATCGTCACGCTGCGCCGGCGCCTGCCCGATGCGCTCGCGCGCCTCGCGGTCTACTTCGGCGAGGACCCGGCGGGCGGCGCCACGGTCGACGAACCCGCGACCGCCCAGGCGCTCGCCGCCGACGTGCTCCGGGCCGTCGCCACCGGCGCCGTGCCGGGACGCGAGGTCGAGGAGCGGAGCGGCACGTCGATCGCGACCCTGACCGCGCTCGCCGACCGCCGCGTCGTCTGAGGCGCCGCCGCCCCCGCGAGCCCGACCTCGGCCGCCCGTCCCGGCACGGCGCCGCACGGCACGCACGGCGATCGCCGGACACGCGCCGCTCCATTCCCTCGGCCGCCCGTCCCGGCACGGCGCCGCACGGCGCCGCCCGCGCGTAACGTGCGGCGCATGGCGTTCGTCGAACCGGTGACCCTGTCGCGCGGCGGCATCACGCTCGAGCCGCTTGGGTTCGAGCACGAAGCCGGGCTCGCCGCGGCGGCGCAGGCCGACGACCTCTGGCGGATCGCGGTGACGATGGTGCCCGGGCCGGGTGAGGAGCACGGGTACATCGAGTACGCGCTGTCGCAGGACGACCGCTTCGCGTTCGCGGTGCTCGACGCCGACGGCACCGTGATCGGGTCGACGAGCTACCACGACATCCTGCCCGGGCCGCGGCGGGTCGAGATCGGTTACACGTGGTACGCCAAGCGCGTACAGCGCAGCCACGTG
>JAVHXX010000376.1 GCA_031119595.1 Patulibacter sp.
AAGACGCCGAACAGCCCGATGCAGAAGAGGATCCCGCTCACGGCGAGGTACCAGTTGACGCTCATGCGTCGCCTCCCTCGGCGTCGGTGGACGCGTCGGACGAGGCGGCGGCCTTCGCGGCCTCCTTGTGCGCGGCGCGGTTCTTGGCGGCGTTGAGCTCGGCGACGCGACGCTCGGCGAGGCGGTCGGCCTCCATCGCGCGGGCGGCGAGCGTGCCGCGGGTACCCTCGGTCATCGAGCCGGTCCCGGCGGACGACACGAGTTCGGTGACGGACAGGACGCGCGGACCCTCGGCGACGGCGCCGGTGGCGCGGCGGCGCGCGAGGAGCACGGCGCCGATCGCGGCGGCGAGCAGGAGCAGCGAGGCAGCCTCGAAGGCCAGGAGGTACTGCGTGAGCAGGAGCTTGCCGATCGCGGCGGCGCTGCCGAAGCCGGCCTGGAGCGTGGGGAGATCGTCCGAGTCGGCCATGCCCTGCAGGCCGGCGCCGAGCGTGGCGATGAGGATCTCCGCGGCGAGGCCACCCGCGAGCAGGAACGCGATCCCGCGCTGGAGACGGCCGCCGCTGGTCCAGGTCTCGCCCTCCTCCCCGACGTACGCGGAGACGAAGACGTAGAGGACCATCACGGCGCCGGCGTACACGACGACCTGCGCCGCGGCGACGAACTCGCTGTGGAGCAGGAGGAACAGCATCGCGAGCGCGATGAGGTGCACGACGAGCGCGAGGACGCTGTTGAACGGGTTCTTCAGCGCGATGACGCCGATCGCGCCTGCGATCGCGACGAAGGCGCTGATGAAGAAGAGGACCTCCGACATGGAGCTACTCGCCCTCCGCCCGCAGTGGGGTGCGCTCGAGGGGCTCGGCCAGCAGCATCTCCTTGGTGAAGATGAGGTCCGAGCGGTTGTAGTCGGCGAGCTCGAAGTCGTTGCCCATGGTGATGGCGTCGAACGGGCACGCGATCTCGCAGTAGCCGCAGAAGATGCAGCGGCTCATGTTGATCTCGTAGACGGCGGCGAAACGCTCGCCGCCGGAGACGCGGTGGTCGGGCGTGTTCTCGGCGGCGACCACGCGGATGCAGTCGGCCGGGCACGCGGCCGCGCACAGCGAACAGCCGACGCACTTCTCGAGGCCGGTGTCCTCGAAGCGGTGCAGGCGGTGGCGCCCACGGAACCGCGGGTACACCGGGATCTTCTCCTCGGGGTACTGCACGGTGGTCGGACCCTCGACCAGGCGGCCGAAGGTGGTCTTGAGACCACGGAGCGTCTCACCGAAGGCGCGGCCGACCGAGCCGGCGCCGCCGGGCTCGGGACCACGCTCGATGAAGTACGAGTCGTGCTCGGGAACGGGAGTCATGAAGCCACCACCACGATCGCGGTCACCAACGCATTGAGCGTGGCGAGGGGCAGGAGGATCTTCCAGCCGAAACTCATCAGCTGGTCGTAACGCAGGCGCGGGAGCGTCGCGCGGATCCAAACGAAGAAGACGACGAAGAGCATCGTCTTGATCAGGACGACGAACGGGCCGAGCACCGGCGGCGCGCCGTCCCAGAAGGGAATGGTCCAGCCGCCGAGGAAGACGGTCGTGGCGATCGCGCCGGCGACGACCATGTTGAGGTACTCCGCCGCGTAGAAGGAGGCGAAGCCACCGCCGCCGTACTCGGTCATGTACCCGGCGACGATCTCGGAGTCGGCCTCGACGAGGTCGAACGGGGCACGGTTCGTCTCGGCCATCGAGGCGATCACGAAGATCAGGAAGCCCACGGCCTGCGGGATGCAGAACCACAGGTGGGTCTGCTGGTAGTGGACGATGTCGACGAGCGACAGGCTGCCCGTCTGCATGATCACGCCGACGAGGGCGAGCCCCATCGCCACCTCGTAGGAGATGAGCTGGGCGGCAGCGCGCATGGCGCCGAGGTACGAGTACTTCGAGCCCGAGGCGAAGCCGCCGAGCACGAGGCCGTAGAAGGCGATCGAGCCGAGCGCGAAGGCGTAGAGCGGGCCGATGCCGACGTCGAGGCCGTAGAGGCCGACCTTCTGACCGAAGATCGTGACAACGTCACCGAGGGGCACGATCGCGAACGTGGCGACGGCTGCGATCACGGCCAGCATCGGCGCGAGGTAGAAGAGGAACCCGCCGGAGGTCGACGGGCGGAAGTTCTCCTTGCCGAGCAGCTTGAGGATGTCGGCGCCGGCCTGCAGGGTGCCGTAGGGGCCCGCGCGGTTCGGGCCGTACCGGTGCTGGAAGCGACCGAGCAGCTTGCGCTCGATGGTCACGGCGGCCGGGATCAGTGTGAAGCCGATCAGGGCGATGATCACGCCCTTGATGATCTGGACCCACCACGGCTCCACGGCGAACACGACGCCGGTCGGGAGCACGTGCGTGAGCTGGAACGTCGACGTCATGCGGTGCGCACCTCGACCGGACCGAGCGGGAGCTCGTCGGCGCCGCCGCCGGGCACGCCGGCCTGGGCGACCACCGTTCCGGCAGGGACACGCGAGTCCAGCCTGGTGGTGAACACGCTCTCGACCCCGTCGACGACGAGGGTGGCCGGGGCGCCGTCGGCGAGACCGAGGCGCTCGGCGTCGACGGGCGACAGGCGCGCGTCGGCGGAGGGCACGAGGAACCGCAGCGCCGGCGACGCCGACACCTTCGGTCCGCGCCACATCGACCCCGCACGCGCGAGGCGGAGCGTGCCGTTGGCGCTCGGCACGACGAGCGGATCGGCCTTCGCGGCGAAGTCCTTCAGGCCCTTCGGCCACGCCGACGCGCTGGCGTGGTCCGGCCAGCGGACGCCCTTGCCGCCGATGTCGTCGAGCGAGATACCCGCGTAGAACGGGACATCGGAGAGGAGTTCGCCGTAGGCCATGCCCGCGGTGTGCAGGGCGGTGCGGTCACCGAGGCGGGCGGCGAGCTGCGCGAGCACCCACCAGCCGGGCCGGACGAGGTCCGGGCGGCGGATCGCCGGCCGGGCGCGCTGGATGCGGCCGTCGGGATGGGTGAGCGTACCCTCCTGCTCGGCACCGGCCTCGGTCGGGAAGACGACGTCGGCGTACTGGGCGACGCCCTCGGTGAGGAAGCCCGCCACGGCGACGTAGCTGGCCTTCTTGAGCGCCTCGCGCCAGACCAGGCGGCCCTGGAGATCGGCGAGGGGATCGGTGTCGAGCGCGATGAGGGCGCCGAGCGACCCGTCGCCGAGACCCTCGGCGAGGGCCGGCAGGTTGCGGCCCGTGGCGTTCGTGGCGGAGAGCCCAGGACCGGCATCCGGCAGGACGCCGACCTCGCGGAGGCCGCGGCCGTTCGCGACGGACGGGATCTCGAGCAGGCCGGCGCCGTCGTTGCCGGCGTCGATCCCGAGGCCCGCGGCCACGCGCAGCAGCGCGCGGGCGGCCTCGTCGGCGTGGTCGCCCTGGAGCAGCGCGGCGCTGTAGAGGATCACGCGATCCTCACCGGCGGCCTTGAGCGTGTCCGCGAGGGTGGTGACGTCGGCGGCGTCGACCCCGGCCGCGGCGGCGGCCTCGTCGACCGGCTCGCCGTGGAGCGCCGCGGCGAGCGCGCGGAGGAAGCCCTCGCCGCCACCCGGCGCGTACCGCACGACGGTGCCGCGCTGGTCGAGCGTCGACGGGCGGCTGCCGGCGATCGTGAGCTTGGTGCCGAGGCGACGCGCGCCCTTGCGCAGGCGCAGGTCGAGGATCGGAGCCTGCTCGACGGGCTCGGCGTCGATCAGGAGCACGTGGTGCGCGAACTCGAGGTCCGGGACGGTGGCCTGGAGCGCCGGTGCGTGGAGCGCGGCGAGCACCTCACGCGACGGGCCGGGCGCCGTGCGCGACTCGAGGTGCGGGCTCCCGAGCGACTCGCGCAGCAGGCGCTGGAGGAGGTAGCCGTCCTCGTTGAGGGTGGAGCCGCCGGCGAGGCCGACCGCGGTGTCGCCGGCCTGGCGGAGCAGCACCGAGGCGCGCTCGAGGGCGTCGTCCCAGGAGGCGGGCTCGAGGACGCCGTCGACCGAGCGGACGAGCGGCTGGAGCAGACGCTCCTTGGCGGAGTTGGCCTGGTAGCTGAAGCGGCCCTTGTCGCAGAGCCAGCCGTCGTCGACGCCGTCGTTCTGGCGGGAGACGGTGCGCAGGACGCGCTCGTCGCGGACGGTGTGGGTGACGTTGCACTGGCCCGGGCAGAGCGTGCAGACGGTGCCGCCGCCCTCGATGTCCCACGGGCGCGCGCGGAAGCGGTACGGGCGGCTCGTGAGCGCGCCGACGGGGCAGAGCTCGATGATGTTGCCGGAGAACGGCGCGACGTACGGGTGGGAGTCGAAGGTGCCGACGTACGTGTCGGCGCCGCGGTCGAGGAGGACGAGCTGGTGGTCCTCGGCGACCTCCTGCGAGAACCGCACGCAGCGGTAACAGAGGATGCAACGCTCACGGTCGATCGCGATGAGCGGGCTGAGCTCGAGCGGCTTCGTGAAGTGGCGCTTGGGCTCGACGGTGCGCGAGGTGCCCTTGCCCCAGCCGTAGGTGATGTCCTGGAGGGGGCACTCGCCGCCCTTGTCGCAGACCGGGCAGTCGAGCGGGTGGTTGACCAGCAGGAACTCGAGCACCGATTCCTGCGCGGCCTTCACCTTCGGCGCGGTCGTGTTGACGACCATGCCGTCCTTGACGGGCGTGGAGCACGCCGTCTGGAGCTTCGGGATGCCCTCGACCTCGACGAGGCACATGCGGCAGGCGCCGACGGGCGCGCCGAGCTTGGGCTCGTAACAGAAGA
>JAVHXX010000377.1 GCA_031119595.1 Patulibacter sp.
GCCCGGGCGTCCGCCGCCGGGCCCGCGGCCGCCGGAGCTGCCGCCGCGCTTGCCGCCACCCCCACCGGGGCGCGGGCTCATGCCTTCACCAGCTCGGGGCCGTCGGCGCCGTCGCGGACGGTCCAGCCGAGGGCGGCGAGTTCGTCACGGACGGCGTCGGCCGCCGGCCAGTCCTTGGCCGCCCGGGCGTCGGCGCGACGGTCGAGCAGGGCCTGGAGCGTGGGGTCGATGCCGCCGGAGGTCTCGGCCTCGAGGAGGTTCTCGAGGCCGAGGATCTGGAGCATGGCGACGAGGTCGTCGCGGCCGACCGTGCCGCGGTCACGGCGGTTCGCCTCGCGCAGCCACTCGGCGAGGGGCGCGAGCGCCGTCGCGGTGTTGAAGTCGTTGGCGAGGGCCTCGAAGAAGGCGTCGCGGTGCGGGGCCATGTCGGCGGGGCTGGCGCCGTCGACGAGCAGGCGGCCGGTCTCGCGGATCCGGGCGACGCGGGCGGCGGCCTGCTCCATGCCGGCGTCGGAGAAGGCCAGGGGTTGGCGGTAGTGGGCGGTGGCAAAGGCGTAGAGGATCGCGTCGCGGCCCCACTGCTCGAGGACGTCCGAGAGGAGCGCGACGTTGCCGATCGACTTCGACATCTTCTCCTCGCCGAGCTGGAGCATGTTGGAGTGCATCCAGATGCGGGCGAGTTCGTGGCCGGTGCCGCAGCGCGTCTGCGCGGCTTCGTTCTCGTGGTGCGGGAAGACGAGGTCCAGGCCGCCGCCGTGGATCTCGAAGTTCGCGCCGAGGTGGGCCTCCCCCATCGCCGAGCACTCGATGTGCCAGGCGGGGCGGCCGAGCCCCCACGGTGAGTCCCACGACGTGTCCTCGCCGGGCTTGGTCGACTTCCAGAGGGCGAAGTCGGCGGGGTCTTCCTTGAGGTCTGCGCCCTCGAGGCCCTCGCCCTGGTCGGCGTCGGCGAGGTCGCGGCGGGAGAGCGTGCCGTACTGGGCGTCGCTGCGGACGCGGAAGTAGACGTCGCCCTCGGCCTCGTACGCGTGGCCGCGGTCGATCAGCGAGGCCGTGAGGGCGATGATGTCGTCGATGCTGCCGGTGACGCGCGGCTCCACGTCGGGGCGGCCGAGGCCGAGGCCGTCGGTGTCGTCGATGTAGCGCTGCGCCATGCCTGCGGCGAGGTCCGCGGAGGCGCCGCCGCCGGCCTGGGCTGCGGCGTAGATCTTGTCGTTGACGTCGGTGATGTTGACCACGAGCGTCACCTCGTACCCCGCGTGCTGCAGGTAGCGCTTGAGCCAGGTGAAGGTGATGAACGGGCGCGCGTTGCCGATGTGGATCGGCTGGTACACGGTGGGTCCGCACGCGTAGATGCCGACCTTGCCCGGCTCGCGGGTCTCGAGCGGCACGAGCTCACGGGAGCGCGTGTCGAACAGGCGGATGTCAGGGCGAGAGGCCACGCGCGCACGGTACCGGACGGCGCCGGTCAGCCAGGCAACGACGTGCCCGCGCGGGCGCGGCGGCGTCGAGGCAACCTCAACGTCGCGTGACGACATCAACCCTGCCCACGCCCCAGGCGCTCGCGGCGTCACGCGGCGTCGAGGCAACCTCAACGTCGCGAGACGACATCAACCCTGCCTACGCCCCAGGCGCGCGGGATGTGGGAGCCCGAGCAAGATGCCTGTCTGCCGCAGGAGCTTCTCGGGCTCGCCTTGGATGCGTCGTGGCGTGATGCGGATGGGGCGATAACCAGCGACGGTGAGATGCGTGTCGCGCTCTCGATCGCGCTCGAACGAGAGGACGTCGCCGTGGTAGTCGTAGGTGTCGAGCTCGGCGACGACACGTTCGAAGCGCCACAGCACATCGACCTCGCAGCCCTCGACCATCGTGTTGGTCTCCGGGATCGGCAACCCACCCTCTCGGCAGAGATCGAGAAAGGCCTCCTCGAGCTCGCTTCGTGAGAGGACGGCACCGGGCACGTGCTCGTCGACGAGCTCGGCGAGTATCCGCGAGCCACGAAAGCCTTTGCTCGCCTCGAGAACGTCGGCCAGGCGAGCCGCAAGCCGTTTGTCCTTCACCGCGCCCTGGCGAAGAGCGCGGCGGAGCAGCTTGTATTCCGCGCTCGTCCGCGTCACGGCAGCGAGGTCGAGCACCGTACGGAACGGCGTCGTGCAGTCGATACGTTCGACGCGCTTCACGTGCCTCGGCGGCAGGTACTTCACTGAGTGAATATCGAGGCCGGGCCGTCGGATGCTCCGACGGGGCACCGCCACGGAGATGACCTTCGGCTCGAACTGGATCAACCCGAGCAGATGCGCCGCAGAGGCCCGGCTGATGGCGCCGCCCGAGCCTGCCGCCAGCAGCGCGCACTGCAGGAGCATCCGGTTCGTCGGTTGGGCGTCGCCGATTCGGTAGACGCCACGGTGCTCCCGCAACAGCCGTTCCCGACCCAACAGCCGCCTCACCGCAGACCCGTCGAAGCCGAGCGCTCGCAGGTCCCTCACGCCGATCGCCCCATGGTGCTCTCGCAGATACCGGGCAAGGGCGACATCGCGGTGGACGGGATCTTCCTCTTGTTCCATATACAGGTAAGAGGGTTTGGCGGACCGAAATTCGCCCCCCCCTCTCGCGCCCCGCGCGATCGAGGGTCGCGCGAGCAACCTCGATGTCGCCCAGCGACATCAACCCTGCCCGCGCGCTCCCGTGCGGCCACGGCGCCCCACCACGCCACCCCACCCGCGGCCCCTCCACAACGACGACGGGCACCGCTTGGGGTGCCCGTCGGAGCGGCGCCGCTTGAGGTCGGCGCGCTGTGGTCGCGGCGCTGTGGTGGCGCGCCGCGGCCGGTGGGCCTCCCTGGGGAGGCGACCGGTGTGCCCTACTTGGTGAGGGGCTGCTTCATCGCCTGGGTCTCGGGCGTGTTGCGGTAGGGGTTGTCGACGGAGACCTCACCCTCCTCGAGGTAGGCCGACTCGACGTTGACCTCCCAGATGTCGTGCTCGTGACCGAGGACGAAGTTGTCGACGGCGCGCATGGCGCTGAGCATCGAGTGGTCGGAGTTGTTGTAGCGGTGGAGACCGTTCCGGCCGACCTGCGCGAGGTTCTCGATGGAGTTGACCCACTGCTTGATGACGTCGACGCGCTTGTCGTAGTCCTCGTCGTACATCGGGTAGGCCTTCGGCACGCGCACGGCGTAACCGCGGTCGACGCGCGAGGCCTTGTCGATGAGGCCGATCTGCACGAGCTCCTTGGTGGCGAGGGCGACGAGGTCGTCGTCGTCCATCTCCCACATCTCGTCACCGGCGAAGCAGAAGTACTCCATGCCGATCGAGGCCTTGGACTGGTCCGGGACCATCCACGGGCTCCAGGAGCGGAAGTTCTGGATGCGGCCGACCTTCACGTCGGGCTCGTGGATGTAGATCCAGTTGTCCGGGAAGAGATCGGCGCCGTCGACCACGAGGGCGACCGTGAGGAAGTCGCGGTAGCGCAGGCCCTGGGCCGCCTCAACGACCTCCTTCGGCGCTGCCTCACCCGCGAGACCGACGATGTTGCGGAGCGGCAGCGACGAGATCACGTGGCCGGCCTCCTGCTGCTCGCCGTTGACCTCGACGTGCGTGACGCGGTTGCCCTCGATCGTGATGCCGGTGACCATCGACTCGAGCTCGACGGTGCCGCCCTGCTCGTTGATGCGGTCGGTCATCTGCTCCCACATCTGACCGGGGCCGAAGCGCGGGTAGTTGAACTCCTTGATGAGCGACTTGTGCTTGCCGCTGCCATCACCGAAGAACGCGGCCTTCGCAGCCGAGATGAAGGAGAGGTCCTTGATGCGCTGCGCGGCCCAGTCGGCACCGAGCTCGTCGCACGGGACGCCCCACACCTTCTCGGTGTAGGACTTGAAGAACAGCTGGTAGAGGCGCTTGCCGAAGCGGTTGATGACCCACTCCTCGAGGCTCTTCTCGTTGCCCTTCTTGTTGAAGATCGCGGCCTTCAGATAGGACATGCCCGCGCGGAAGAGCTCGACCGGGCCGAGCTTCTTGATGACGTCGGTGCCCTCGAGCGGGTACTCGAGGAACTTCTTGTTCCAGTAGATCCGCGACTGGCGCGGGCGCTTGAGGAACTCGCCGCCCATGATCTCGTGCCAGAGGTCGTCGACCTCCTGGTTCTTCGTGAAGAAGCGGTGGCCGCCGAGATCGAAGCGGTAGCCGTCACGCTCGACGGTCATGGCGATGCCGCCGACTTGGTCCTCACCCTCGAACACGCGAACCGAGCGGTTCGCCTTGACCAGCTGGTAGCCGGCGGTGAGGCCGGCGGGACCGCCGCCCAGCACCAGGGTCGGCTTCGACGCGTCGTCGGAACCAGCGGTTCCCGGGGACGGCGCGATCGCTGAACTGTCGAGCGGAGCGGTCATAAAGGTCACCTTACCTAAAGGAAACCTAAAGGTCATCAGTTCGTCCGGCGGAGCGCACGAACTCGCCCGGACGCGCCCGGTCCCCGGATCGAACGATCCTCAGCGGACGCGGTAGACGATCACGCGGATCCCGCGCGGGAGCGGCCGGTCGCCGTAGCGCGGCAGCTCGCCGAGGCGGATCAGCGACGGATCCTCGTCGAGCATGATCTGCCACTGGATCGCGCGCCTCTTCACGAGGCTCGTCCACGGCGCCCGCCAGCTGGCGGTCCGCAGGATCGGCACCGCGAGGACCACGTCGGCACCCGGCTTGATCGACGGCTTCATCCCGCCCCACAC
>JAVHXX010000378.1 GCA_031119595.1 Patulibacter sp.
TCGGCACCGACGTCTCGGGTCTCCCGGAGCAGCTCGGCTCGGCCGGCGCCTCCAAGGTCTGGACGATCAACGCGGCCGAGGGCATCGCGGCGACCGCCATCGACGGCATCGCTGCGCTGGTCGAGGCCGAGGGCTACGACTACGTGCTCTTCGGCGGCGGCCTCCTCGGCTTCGAGATCGGTGCAGGCCTCGCGGCCCGTATCGGTGGCGGCGTCACCGTCGAGGTCACGAACATCAAGGTCGACGGCGGCAAGCTCGTCTCCGAGCGCCCGATCTTCGGTGACTCGCTCCTCTCGCACTCGCACTACAAGGGCAAGGGCGTCATCGTCGCCCGGACCAACGCGTTCGAGGTCAAGGAGACCGGCGGCACCGCCGAGGTCGCCTCGTTCGACGCCCCGACGTCCGACGCTGCCGGCCAGGTGACCCTCAAGGTCCGTGGCGAGCAGCGCGGCGCCGACGTCAACATCGAGGACGCCTCGATCCTCGTCACCGGCGGCCGTGGCCTCGGCTCGGCGGAGAACTTCTCCGTCGCCGACGACCTCGCCGGTGCGTTCGGTGCGGGCAGCGCCGTCGGCGCCACGCGCGCCGTGGTCGACGCCGGCTGGTTCCCGTACGCGGGCCAGGTCGGCCAGACCGGCAAGACCGTCGCTCCGAAGCTCTACGTCGGTCTCGGCGTGTCGGGCGCGATCCAGCACAAGGTCGGCATGCAGTCGTCCGAGAACGTGCTCGCGATCAACAAGGACGAGAACGCTCCGATCTTCGAGTTCGCCGACTTCGGCGTCATCGGGGATCTCCACAAGATCGCTCCGGCACTGACCGAGGCCATCAAGGCCAAGAAGGGCTAAGGCAACAGATATGGCCGCCACCACCAACGGACACGCTCCGGCAGAGTTCCCGCCGCCGGTCGACCCGCTCGTCGAGTTCATCGCCGCCCCCGAGGCCGGCGAAGACGAAGCGATCGAGGTCGGCGTCGCGATCGTCGGTGGTGGGCCGGCCGGTCTGGCCGCAGCCAACCGCCTCCTGCAGCTCCTCGCCGACGACGAGGAGCTGCTCGAGCAGCTCGGCGAGGTTCCCGTCGCCGTCATCGAGAAGGCGAAGAGCTGCGGCGGGCACAACCTGTCGGGCGCCGTCATGAAGCCGGGCCCGCTCAAGTCGCTCTTCCCCGACGAGGACCTGGAGGCGCTCGCCGCCGTCCGCCACGTCAACGAGAAGGACGACGTGTGGTGGCTCACGGAGAAGGGCACGCGCCCGATGCCGGGCCCCACGCCCCCGAACTTCAAGAACGAGGGCAACTGGGTCATCTCGCTCAGCCAGCTCTGCCGCTTCCTGGCCGAGAAGGCCGAGGAGTCCGGCGCCTACATCCTCACCGAGACCGCAGCCCAGAAGCTGCTCGTCGAGGACGACGCCGTCGTCGGCATCGTCACCGGCGACAAGGGGCGCGGCAAGGAAGGCGAGGAGCTCGGCAACTTCGAGCCCGGCATGGAGGTCCACGCCCGTGCGACCGTCCTCGCCGAGGGCAACTGGGGTCACCTCACCGGCACCGCCATCAAGCGCTTCAACCTCGCCGAGGGCGCTGAGCCGCCGGTCTGGAAGATCGGCGCCAAGGAGGTCTGGAAGACCAAGGAGCAGTGGGACACCGTCGTCCACTTCTTCGGTTGGCCGGGCCGTGGCAACGTCAAGTGGCACGAGACCGGCGTCGGTGGCTGGGTCTACCCGTACGGCGAGAACCAGGTGTCGATCGGCATCGTGGCCCCGCTGTCCACGCCCGACGCCACCGTCTCGGTCCACGACCTCCTCCAGACCGTCAAGCAGCACCCCAAGCTGAAGGCGATCCTCGAGGGTGGCGAGCGCACCGCCTGGGGCGCCAAGGCGATCCAGGGCGGCGGCTACTGGTCGCAGCCGAAGCTCTCCATGCCCGGTGCCGTGCTCGTCGGTGAGTCCGGCGGCATGATCGACATGGCGTCCCTCAAGGGCGTCCACATGGCGATCCAGTCCGGCATCATCGCCGCCGAGGAGATCTACCAGTCGCTCAAGAAGTCCCAGAAGGACATCACGAGCTACGAGACCGCCATCGCGGAGTCCGAGATCGTCGGCAAGCGCCTCTACCAGGTGCGCAACAACATGCAGCTGGTCGGCGGCTCGAGCATGCCGTTCAACCTCGCCAAGGCGGGCCTGGACATCATCTCGAAGGGCAAGATCCCGGGCGGTCGCAAGAGCAGCCACCTCGACGCCGAGACGGTCCAGTTCGTGCCGGCCAAGGGCAAGATGTCCGACATCTACCCCAAGGCCGACGGCAAGTACACGTTCGACAAGCTCTCGTCGGTGTTCATCACCGGCAACGCCACCCGTGACGACGCCCCGAGCCACATCCGCATCGAGAAGAACGTCGCCCGCGAGGTCGCGGAGACGTGGAAGTGGATGTGCCCCGCCGGCGTGTACGAGATCCCGGAGGACGCCCCGGAGACGGGCCACGTCGACGTGATCGTCAACTACACGAACTGCGTGCAGTGCGGTGCGATCACCGCCCGCGGCGGCCGCCTCACCCCGCCCGAGGGCGGCGACGGCCCGGCGTACCAGGTCGTCTGACCTTCACCATCATCTGAACGTTCTGGAGCCCGGGGTCACCGCCTCGGGCTCCGTGCGTTCCAGGACCGAAACCTTTCGGCCCGTGCGGTGTTCCAGCATAGGATTCCCCCGACCGCCCGCATCAGCTTGACCAGACTCCGTCATCTCCCGTCGGCCCTCTCCGTGGCCTTCGCCCTCGCGCTCGCCGTCTCCGGCGCGCTCACCCCCGACGCCCACGCCCGCGCCGTGAAGGCTGCCGCGCCCACGCTCAGCATCGAGTCGAAGGTGTGCAACATCGGCGCCACCGCCGACGACCGCTTCGCCACGATCACCGCGAGCGCGCTGCTCGGCTCCACCGGCGACCGGGTGAGCATGCGCTTCACGGTCCAGTCGAAGTCGTCGACCATCGCGAAGGCGCGCTGGCGGACCGTGCCGGCCGCCCCCGACAGCGGCCTCGGCACGTGGCAGACCGGTGACGCCGGCCACAGCGGCCTGCGGTACACCAAGACCCTCAACGGCCTCGACGAGGGCGTGCAGTACCGCGTGTACGTCGACGCACGCGGCGTCGACGAGGACGGCGACGTCGTCACGAAGCAGGCCCGCAAGACCGTCTCCTGCGTCGAGCCGCTCTTCACCCCGACCCTCTCGCTCACCAAGGCCACCGACGCGCTCGCCACCGGCTCGCACACCGTCACCGCCACGATCAAGAACCTCGGCCGCCTCACGTCGGCGCCGCCCGTGGTCACCGTCGAGGACGGCACGACCCGTGCGGTGCTCGGCCAGGTCGTCGCCGCGAGCGGGCTCAAGGGCAACGGCACCGTCAAGGTCGAGGTGCCGCTGAGCGCCTGCAACGGCAGCCTCTTCGTGACCGTCCAGGAGCAGGGCGCGGACCTCGCGGACCTCCTCCCGACGCAGTCCGCGACGGTCTCGTGCGCCACCGCGTCCGCAGCGCGGCTGAAGGCTCGGTAGAGTAGGGGCCATGAAGACCGAGATTCACCCGGAATACGTTGAGGCTCAGGTCACCTGTACGTGCGGTAACTCGTTCACGACCCGGTCGACCTCGCCTGTGCTGAGCGTCGAGATCTGCTCCAACTGCCACCCGTTCTACACGGGCAAGCAGAAGCTCATGGACACGGGCGGCCGCGTCGAGCGCTTCCGTCGCCGTGCCGCGAAGTCGGCTCCGGTCGCTCCGAAGTCGGCCGAGGCCGGCGCTCCGGCTCCCGCCGCCGAGGCAGAGCCCGCGGCTGCCGCCGAGTAGGCACCCCTCACACGCGTCAGCGTCCGGGTTCGCGCCCGGAGGCTAAGCACGGCCGATCCCCTGCCGATAGGTAGGGGATCGGCCGTTGCTCGTTGTGGGCCCGGCCCCTTCGATCGGGAGACGCCCCATTCCGCTCAAGCCTTCCACCTCCCGGCGCCTGCGCCGCCACGACCGCGCCTCGACGTCGACCGCGACGCGCGGCGGCAGCGGGACCTCGCGTGGCGCGGAGACCCCGGTCGCGCGTGACCTCGCGGTCGGCGGCCAGGCTGTCCTGGAAGGCGTGATGATGCGCGGGGTCTCGAACTGGGCGGTCGCCGTGCGACTCCCGGCCGACCACCCCGACCGTCCAGGCCAGATCGCCGTGAGCCACGAGCCGTTCCGGTCCGTGCTGACCCGCCACCGCCTGCTGCGACTCCCGGTCGTGCGCGGTTCGGTTGCGCTCGTCGAGTCGATGGGCGTCGGCGTCCGTGCGCTCGGGATGTCCGCGAACGCGCAGGCGCCCGCGGACGCGAAGGAACAGCCCCTCAGCGGGCTCCCGTGGGTGCTGACGATCGCCGCCGGGCTCGGGCTCGCCGTCGGTCTGTTCTTCCTGCTCCCGGCCACGTTGGTGAAGGTCACGTTCGGAAGCAGCATCGACGGCCTCGAGTTCGTGCTGATCGAGAAGGCCGTGCGCCTCACGATCTTCTTCGCCTACATCGCCGCCGTCGCCAGGCTTCCGCATCTCCAGCGGGTGTTCGAGTACCACGGCGCCGAGCACAAGGCGATCGCCTGCCTGGAGTCGGGGGCGCCGCTGCGCCCCGAGAACGCCCAGAACTTCAGTCGCCTGCACCCGCGCTGCGGCACGAGCTTCCTGCTCATCGTGATGCTGGTGTCGAT
>JAVHXX010000379.1 GCA_031119595.1 Patulibacter sp.
GAATCAACGGCGGCAGCAACACCAGCACCACCGACCGCGGCCGCGCCGCGATCGCCGGGCCGATTGGCGCAGCCGACAGCCAAGTCGCCTGCGATGCAAGAGGGCGCCACGCCGATCCAGCCGCCGAAGACCCACAGCTTGTCGTCGACGGCGCTCAGCCCGGAGACGAGACCGCCGCCGCCGCGCTTGGCGTCGAGCGTCCCGTCCTCGCCGAGCGTGTACGAGACGGGGCCGCGGTTGCTCACCAGGACGACGGGCTGTTCGGGGCCGGCGTCGCGGTGGTGGGCGGGGGAGGCGTCGGTCATCGTGGCGGGGCGGGCGGCCCGGACGGACGGCCCGCGGTGCCATCGAGCATAGGGATCGGCGCGCAAGGCGCCGAGGCGCGTCACCGGTCGAACACGTTCGCGCGACGCCGTGCGGGGTCGCCGGGCCCGCACGTGCCCGGCCCCGGTGGCGCCCGGGTCGCCGCGGCGCGGCTAGTGCTCGGCGAGCGTGGCGTGGAGCGTGACCGCGTGGTTGCCGCGGATCACGTGCAGGGTGATGCGCTGGCCGGGCTTCATCGCGTTGATCGCCGCGTAGAGGCCCTCCGGCTCCTCGATGCGGGTCCCGTCGATCGCGACGATCACGTCGCCGCCGGTCGGCACGACGCGCCCGCCGACCTCGGTCGTGCCGGTCGGTTTCTTCAGGCCGATGTACTCCGCGGGCGAGCCCTGCGCGATCGACCGCAGCAGCACGCCGGTCGACGTCGAGAGGTGGAGCTCCTCGGCGCGCGACGGCGTCACGCCGAGCGTGTCGACGCCGAGGTACGGGCGGCGCACGGTGCCGTCGGCGTGGAGCGCCTTCACGATCCGCAGCGCCGAGGTGACGGGGATGCCGACGTACGTGCCCGGGATCATCGACGCGAGGCCCTTCGTGACGATGCCGACGACGCGGCCGGTCTCGTCGACCATCGGGCCGCCGATCCCCTGCGCACCGAGGGAGGTGGTCGCCTCGAAGAGGCCCACCTCGGCGTCGCCGTTGCGACGCACGGAGCGGTCGGTGGTGACGACCGTCCCCGGACGCATCGCCGGGCGGCGCGCGCCGAGGAAGCCGAGGCTCACGACCTCCTCGCCGAGCTCGACCGGTTCGGCCGACGGCTTGGCGACCGGCACCGCGGTCAGGTCACGGACGTTGATCACGGCCAGGCCGCTGAGCTTGTCGATGCCGTCGACGGTGCCCGCGTGTTCCTCGCCGTTGCCCTCGCGGACGGTGATCCCGGCGACCGGGAGGCCGTTCGGGGCGGTGACGAGGCGCGCCTCGGTCACGACGGCGCCGGCGGCGAGGAGCGTGCCCGTGCCGGTGCGCGTGGTGCCGTTGTCCGTGACGGACACCGCGACGACACTCGGCAGGCCGCCCTTCACCGCGCCCTCCGTGAGCGAACCGGTGGCGGCGGGCACCTGGGCGGCCTTCGTGGCCGCGGCACTGGCGGCGTTGCCCTTCGCCTTGCCGGACCCGCCCGGGTTGCCGTCGGAGCCGCAGGCCGCGAGGCCGGTGGCACCGGCGAGGGCGAGGGCGAGAGCGAGCGGGCGGAGGACGGAGGGGCGCAGCGAAGCCATGGACAGGTCGCAGTCTGAGGGAAGCGGCGGCGTGGAGGCGCCACGCCCGGTGCGCACGCGCCGCGCCGAGGGGCCCGGCCGCCGCGCGGAGCCCGCGACTACGCGGGCAGCGAGAGCGTGAAGATGGTCGACCCGGGCTGCGAGGTGACGGTGAGATCGCCCTGCATGCGCCGGGCCAGCTCGCGGCTGATCGCGAGGCCGAGGCCCGAGCCGCGGGTCTCGTCGGAGGTGACGAACGCCTCGAACATCTCCCGCTGATGGCGTTCCGGGATGCCGGGGCCGGCGTCGCTCACCGTGAACTCGACGCGCTGCCCGTTGCGGCGCGCACCGAGCGTGATCGGCGTGCCGGGTGGCGTGTGGCCGAGGGCGTTGTCGACGAGTGCGCGGAGCAGCTGCAGCACGCGGTCGCCGTCGATGAGGGCCGTCTCGGCGCGCGGGTCGACGACGCGCGAGATGATCGTCCCGTCCTGGGCCGAGGCCACGCGGAACTCGGTCTGCAGGCCCTCGAGCAGCAGCCCGACGTCCGTCGGCGCGCGGCGCACGGTGACGGACCCGACGTCGAGCCGCGAGAGGTCGAGGAGGTCGCTCGCGAGCTTGCCGAGGCGCTGCGCCTGCTGGCTGGCGTGCATCACGAACTCGTGACGACGCTCGGCCGGGAGGTGCTCGTCCTCGAGGAGCTCGAGGAAACCCTGGAGGGTCGAGAGTGGGGTGCGGAGCTCGTGCGACGCCGTCGCGATGAACCGTCTCCGGGCGGTCTCGAGCTCGGCGAGCTGGCTCTGCATCTCGTCGAGGGCGCGCGCCAGCGAGGAGAGTTCGAGCGAGCCCTCGCCGGGGAACCTCGCGGTGAAGTCGCCGCGGGCGACCTTGCGGGCGCCCGCCTCGAGCGTGCGGATGCGGCGCGTGAGGCGGGTCGTGACCCACACGCCGAGCAGCAGCGCGATCGACGCACCGCCGATCCCGGCGACGAGGATCCGCTGGCGGGCGATCCGCACGGTCGACTCGATGTCCTCGATCGGCTGCCACACGGACACCACCAGCCGGCCGACGACCGCCGACCCGTTCGTGAGCTGGATCGACTGGACCGCCTCGACGCGGACGTCGTCGCCGACCTTGATCACGCCGCTGCGCTTCGCGTGGTTCTTCTCCGCGACGACGCGGGAGAACTCCGACGGCGCCCCGGACCCCGAGAGGTTCTTGAGCGTCGTGGCGGTCCCGGTGCCGGTGATCTCGAACAGGTCGACGTGCTGGGTGCTGCCGCCGAGCCCGATCTGGGTGCGCGACAGGACGGTCATGAGGCCGTCCGGATACTGCGACGGGGTGAGCGGGAGCCCGAAGCTGCTGCGGAAGGTCGGCAGGTACTGGGCGATCGGCGCGGCGACGGAGAGGGTCGCGTCGACGGAGCGCTCGCGCGGCGCGACGAGCGCGCTCTGCAGGCGTGGCGTGGCGTAGAGCAGGCCGAGCACCGTGACGAACGCGGCGAGCAGGAACACGGCGCTGATGCGCCCCGCCAGCGAGCCCTTGAACCACCGGATGAGCTTCGACCGCGTGACGATCCGCCACGGCCGGAAGCGGCGACGCTCGGCGATCGGGGTCGCGTAGACCTCGCTCATCAGCTCGCCGACGAGACGGGTCCGGCCCTCCTCGGGCCCCACCGCGGTGGGCTCGTCGGCGTGGCGGGTCATGGTTTGCCGATCTGGTAGCCGACCCCGCGCACGGTCAGCAAGAGCTCCGGTTCACTCGGCTCGGCCTCGATCTTCTCGCGCAGGTGGCGCACGTGGACGTCGACGGTGCGCGGGTCGCGGTACTCCGCGTCGCCCCAGACCTTCTCCAGGAGCTGCTCACGCGTGAAGACGCGTCCGGGCGAGGCGGCCATGAGGGCAACGATCTCGAATTCCGAGAACGTGAGTCGCACCTCCTCGCCGCGCACGTGGACGGAGCGGCCCGCGAGGTCGACGACGAGGTCGCCGACGGTGAGCTGTTCCTCGACCGGTGCCGGCGCGGCGGTGGCCGCGCGGGCGAGCATCTCGGACCTGCGCAGCGCCGCGCGCACGCGGCTCGTGAGCTCGCGGATCGAGAACGGTTTCGTCACGTAGTCGTCGGCACCGAGCTCCAGGCCGAGCACGGTGTCGATCTCGTCGGTGCGGGCGGTGAGCATGATGATCGGCACCGCCGAGGTCGCCCGCAGGCGCCGGCAGACCTCGAAGCCGTCGATGCCGGGAAGGCTCACGTCGAGCAGGACGAGGTCGATGGTGTCGTCGAAGCGCTCGAGCCCGGCCTCGCCGGAGAGTGCCTGCACAACCTCGAAACCCTCGCCTTCGAGGGGATAGGACAGCAGGGTCTGGATGGCTCGTTCGTCGTCGACGACGAGGATGCGCGGTCGGCCGGTCACGAGCCATAGTCTGTCAGCGGTGATCGACCCCCGACTCACGCGCATCTTCGTGCTGCCGATCCTGGCCGTCCTGGTGCTCGCCGCGTTCTCCGTCGGCGCGCAGCCGAAGGCGCTCCGCACGTTCCAGGCGCCGGACGCGTACGACGGCGCCACGGCCCTCGCCGACGTGAACCACTTCGCCGCGGTGTATCCGTCCCGGCCGTCCGGTGGCCCGGCCGACGAGGACGCCGCGACGGAGATCGCGCGGCGCTTCAAGTCCGACGGCCTGGAGGTCCAGACGTCCACGACGTCGGTGCGCGACCCCGACGGCACCCGGCGCGAGGCGACCCAGGTGTACGCGACCCGGCCGGGGCCGGACGACGGCGTGATCGTGGTCGCGGCGGCGCGCGACAGCGTGCGCGCCGGCTCGCGGGCCGAGCTCACCGGGACGGCCACGCTCCTGCAGCTCAGTGCGTTGCTCGGGCAGCGGCGCGTGTCGCACCCGATCGAACTCGTGTCGGTGAGCGGCACGATCGGCCAGACGGGCTATCGGTCGCTCGTGAAGCGCCTCCAGAACGACGGCGAGCCGGTGCGGGCCGTCATCGTGCTCGGCACCGTGGGGACGCCGGACCTCCTGCCGCCGGTCGTCGGGTTCTCGAACGGGCCGGAGCTCGCCTCATGGCGGCTGCGCAGCACGATCGAGGCGGCGATCCGTGCGGAGCGGCCCGT
>JAVHXX010000380.1 GCA_031119595.1 Patulibacter sp.
CGCCCTCGGCGGCGGCCACGAGATCGGCGTCGCCCGTGAGTGCGTCGAGACGCAGGAACGCGAGGGCCGCGGTGGCCTGGCCGCTGGGGATCGGCGAGTCGTCGAGGTCCTTGCGCCGCGCCACGAGGCGTTCGTGATCGACGGCGGTCGTGAAGAACCCACCTCGGTCCGGATCGGCGAAGTCGCGGAGGATCACCAGGGCCAGCTCGCGGGCCGCCTCGAACCACCGTGCGTCGAACGACGCGTCGTAGAGCGCGAGCAGCGCCTCGAGGAGGTGCGCGTGGTCGTCGAGGATCCCGTCCGGGATCTCGGCGACATCGGCACCCGCCGAGGGGATGAGTCGCAGCACCCGGCCGCGAGCGTCACGCGCACGGTCGAGGATCAACGCGGCGCATCGCTCGGCCGCCGCGAGATGGTCGGCGCGCCCGAGCCGCACCGCGGACGTCGCCAGCGCGGTGATCGCGAGCGCGTTCCAACTCACGATGCGCTTCTCGTCGCGGCCCGGCCGCACGCGCTCCTCCCGCGCCGCGGCGAGCGCCGTGAGGATGCGCTCGGCCTGCTCGGCGCCGGGCTCGTCGCCGCGGATCTCGAGCACCGTGGTGCCGTCCCCGACGTTGCCCTCGTCCGTGACCCCGAACCAGGTGATCGCGGCCGCGGCGTCGTCGTCGGCCAGCACCTCGCGGACCTGCGCCGGCGTCCACACGTAGTACGCCCCTTCGACACCTCCGGAATCAGCGTCCAGCGCGCTGGCGAACGCACCGTCGTCGTCGCCGAGATCACGCAGCACCCAGTCGAGCGTGCGCTCCGCGACCCGCCCGAACGTCGCGTCGCCCGTCACCGCGGCCGCCTCCGCATAGCGGGCCGCGAGCAGTGCGTTGTCGTAGAGCATCTTCTCGAAGTGCGGAACGGTCCAGGTGGCGTCGACGGCGTACCGCGCGAAGCCACCGCCGACCTGGTCGAAGATGCCGCCGCCGGCCATCGACCGCAGCGTGTAGCGCGCCATCGCGAGCTCGCCACGGCGCAGCAGGAACGCGAGCGCGGTCGACGGCGGGAACTTCGGCGCTCCGCCGAACCCGCCGTGCACGCTGTCGAACGCCTTCCGCATCGTCGCGACCGCGGCCTCGAGCAGCGCCGGGCCCGGCACGTCGGAGGCGGGTTCGAACGCCGCCGCGCCGGCGAGCGCCTCGCTCAGCCGGGTGCCGGTGTCCTCGAGGTCCTTGCGGCGGTCACGCCACGCCTCGCTGATCGCCGCGAGGACCTGGGTCCAACCCGGCAGGCCTCGGCCCGGCGCGGGTGGGTAGTAGGTCCCGGCGAAGAACGGGCGGCCGTCGGGTGTCGCGAAGGCGTGCAGCGGCCAGCCGCCCTGGCCCGTCATCGCCTGGCACGCGTCCAGGTAGATCGCGTCGAGGTCGGGGCGCTCCTCCCGGTCGACCTTGATGCACACGAAGCCCTCGTTCATCACCGCGGCGATCGCCGGGTCCTCGAACGACTCGTGCGCCATCACATGGCACCAATGACACGCGGAGTATCCGATCGAGATGAGCAGCGGGACGTCTCGCGCGGCGGCTTCGTCGAGCGCCGCCTGGCTCCACGGCCGCCAGTCGACGGGGTTGTCCGCGTGCTGACGCAGGTACGGAGACGAGGAACCGGCGAGCAGGTTGGCCATCGCGCGGCACGCTAGATGATCGGGCGCGCCGAGCCCGCGGTCGGTGCCAGCCCCGCACGCCGCATCCCGGGGCGAGGCGGCGGGGCGCGCAATAGGCTCACCCCATGCCCGACCGCACGCCGATCCAGACGCACCTCGCCCCGGCCGCAATCGGCCCGTACGTGCAGGCGATCCGCCACGGCGACGTCCTCTACTGCTCGGGGCAGATCCCGCTCGATCCCGAGACCGGTGAGATGGTCCCGGGCGGTGCCGCCGAGCAGGCCGAGCGCTGCCTCACGAGCCTCGGCGCCATCGCGCACGCCGCGGGTGGTTCGCTGAAGGACGCCGTCAAGTGCACGATCTACGTGACCGACCTCGCGGACTTCGCGATCGTCAACGAGGTCTACGACCGCCACATCGGCAACCCGGCTCCGGCCAGGGTCACCGTGCAGGTCGCTGCGCTGCCGCGCGGCGCGAAGGTCGAGATCGACGCGACGATCGCCCTCTGACCGGCCCGACGCTGCCCCGCCCACCCGACCTCCACCGCCCGTGACCTCGCTGACCTCCACCGACCTCGCCGAGATCGCGGCCGTGGCGCGGGGGATGCGGGCGCGGATCGCGGCGTCGGCCGTCGAGCGGGTCCTCGCGGAACTGCCTATCGACCACGCGACGCGCCGCAACCTCGAGGCCGGCACGCTTGCCGCCGTCGACGCGTTCCTCGCGACGCTCGCCGAGCCGGACGGCACCGTCGACACCGCCCTCTTCCGCGCCCACGGCCGCGCGCAGTGCGCGGCGGGCCGTTCGATCACGGAGCTCCTGTCCCTCTACCGACTCGGCGGGCTCGCGATGTGGGAACACGTCGAGGAGATGCCGGCCAGCGACCGCCTCACCGGGGCGCAGGCGCTCGCGCTCGGCGGGCGACTCCTCGGGCTCGTCGAGCAGCTGTCGGCGGCGGCGGTCGACGGCTTCCTCGAGGCCGGTGCCGAGCTGCGCCGCCGTGACCGCGCCCGCCGTGGCCGGCTCCACAGCCTCCTGCTCAGCGAGCCGCCCGAGACCCGCGAGGCGATCGAGGCCGCCGCGGCGCATGCAGGATGGGCGGTCCCGGAGTGCGTCCGCGTGGCCGTCGCGGCGCTGCCGATCGAGGCCGACGCCGCCGACCAGGAACGCTCGCCGGCGCGCGTGCTGACCGGCCCGCACCCGCGAGGGCGCATCGTCCTCGTAGTCGGCGAACAGACCGAGGCGGAGGCCGCCGGCCAACCCGCAGCGCAGTCGGCGGAGGCCCTGCTCGAGCGCGCCGCGCTCGCCCACGGCGCGACCGGACCCCTCGCGATCGGCCCGTCGGTCCCGCTCGCCGAGGCCGCGCGTAGCGCCCATCGCGCCGGCCACCTGCTCGACGAGGTCGAGCGCGGCGCCGTCACCGCGGCGCCGATCGTGCGCACCGACGACCACGAGCTGCCGTTGCTCCTCGCTGCGGCACCCGAGTTGGTCGCAGCGCTCGTCGAACGACGGCTCGCCCCGGTCGCCGGCCTTGCACCCGCCAAGCGCGAGCAGACCCTCGAGACGCTGGCCGCCTGGCTCGCCGATCCGCACCGGCCGCAGGCGATCGCCGACCGGCTCGGCATGCACGTGCAGTCGGTGCGCTACCGGCTCGCTCGCCTGCGGGAGCTGTTCGGCGACGACCTCGACGATCCCGAGGCGCGGTTCGAGCTGCAGGTCGCGCTGCACGCCTCGGGCAAACGCTGACGCAACACTTTGTGTTGCGCTAGGCTGGGGTCATGGCCGTCCCGACCGCAGACAAGGTGCAGGCGATCGCGATCGACGTCGGATCGCAGCGCCGGCTCGCCGAACTCCTCGGCGTGAGTCCCTCGCGGGTCACCCGGTGGATCGGCGGCGAGGGCATCGATCCGGTCAACGCGGACCGCGTCGACCTGCTCGAGCTCGTGATGTCCCGTCTCGACCGGCTCTACGGGATGGAGGGCGCGCGCCTCTGGCTCACCGGGCTCAACCCCCATCTCGGCGACCGCCGCCCGATCGACCTGATCCGCGCCGGCCGCACGCAGGTCCTGCTCGACGCGCTCGCGCAGGAGCAGGCCGGCTCCTACGCATGACGCTCGCGCTCTGGCGCGTCGTCCCGCTCGATCCCCGCGCCCCGCAGACGGCCCCCGGCGGCGCGCTCTACTGCCCGCGCGACCTCCAGGGCTCCGGCCGTCACGACGATCCCGAGCGCTACGGCTGCCTGTACGTCGCCCAGGATCCGGCGGCGGCCGTCGCGGAGGTCCTCGCGCCGTTCCGCGGCTCCGGGCCGCTCCGCGAGCCGATGCTGCAGCGCGCCGGTCGTCCGCTGGTGCTCGCGGCGCTCGGCGGCGACGACCAGCTCGACCTCCTCGACCTCGACGACCCGGCGGTGCTCCAGGCCGAGTCGCTGCGACCGTCGCAGGTCGCCACGCGGCATCGCCCGGCCACGCAGAAGCTCGCCCGCGACCTCTTCGCCGCGCATCCCGGGGTCCATGGCCTGCGGTGGTGGTCGACGCTCGAGGCGTCGTGGATCAACGTGACCCTCTTCGACCGCGCGATCCCGCGCGTGTTCGTCGACTCGACCACGCCGCTCACGCCGGACCTGCCGGCCGTCATGGACGCCGCCGAGCTGCTCGGCCTGACCTAGGCGATCACGAGGCCGGAGCCGGCCCGCGACCTGCCGGCCTAGGCCGAGAGTTCCTGCTGCGCGATCCGGGCGCGGGCCGCGTCGACGAGCGCCGCGATCACGGTCGAGTCGGGGTCGGCCTCGGGGTGCCACTGCACGCCGAGGCAGAACTGCGCCGAGGGGAGTTCGATCGCCTCGACGAGGCCGTCGTCGGCGCCGCGGCCCGTCACGACGAACCCCTCGCCGACCGCGTCGACGGCCTGGTGGTGATGCGAATGCGACGTGGTCTGGCCGGCGGTGGCCTGCGTGGCGTCGGCGGTGAGCGTGCCGGCCTCCACGTCGACCTGGTGGGCGTTCTCGACGCCGAGACTGCCGGGGACGCGCCGATGCTC
>JAVHXX010000381.1 GCA_031119595.1 Patulibacter sp.
GTGCACGAGTTGCCCCGCGTGGTCCGCCAGCGCCGCGGGCGCGAGCACCGCCGCCGCGATCACGCTCGCCACCGCCAGCCCGCTGAGGCCCTCCCACCGCTGACCGGTCCGCGCGCTCAGGAGGATGTACGACGCCCACGCCCCGCCGGCGAGCAGCGCGAACAGCACCCCACCGAGGTCCAGGTCGGTGTCGCGCACGCCGAGCAGCGCCACCCCGACGCCGGCCACGGCGACCCAGACGAGGTCGAGCGCTCGCCGGGAGCTGAGCACGGCGAGCGTGAGGGGCCCGACGAACTCGAAGGTGACCGCCAGCCCGAGCGGGATCCGCGCGAACGCCTGGTAGATCGACCAGTTCATCGTCGCGAGCGCCAGACCGAACGCGACGGCGACGAGCCAGTCGGTCCGCGACCGGGTGCTCGCCCGGGTCCAGGGCCGCGCGATCGCGACGAGGATCAGGGCGCTGCAGGTGAGGCGCAGCCAGGTGAGCGCCGTGGGCGTGACGTCGTCGAACAGCGACTTCGCGATGCCGGCGCCGCCCTGGACCGACACGATGCCGAGCAGGACCAGCCCGACCGGTGGGATCCGCAACGACACCGGGACGAGGCTAACGCCGCGTGAGCCGGCAGCCGGCCCTGCGGCCGGCGGCGTCAGCGGTCGGCGAGTGCGCCGACGCGCGCCGCGGCCTCGGTGAGTCGCGACGCCGGCAGGTGACCGGCGTCGATGGCGTCGACGAGGGCGCCCGCGAGCGAAGGGAGATCGTTGGAGGCGGCCACGAGCAGGAGGTCGTTCCCGGCGGCGAGCGCCTCGACCGTGGCCTCCTGGATCGTCCGGCCGTCGAGCACGGTGGCGGCGTCGAGGTCGTCGCTGATGACCAGCCCCGCGAAGCCGAGGCCCGATCGCAGCCGGTCGATCACGACGGGAGACAGGAGCGCCGGGCGGTCCGCGTCGAGGGCGGCGATGGTTCCAGGCCCGGTCATGGCACACGAGGCCCCGGCCGCGATGGCGATGCGGAAGGGTTCGAGGTCGGCGTCGAGCGTGGCGAGGTCGACGGGGACCACGGCGTCCCGCTCGACGGCCGGGTCGGTCCCGAGGCCGCGGTGGCCCGGGACGTGCTTGATCGTCGTCGCGACGCCGGCGGCCTCGAAGGCCTCGACGTAGATCCGGCCGAGGCGGCTCACCGCGGCGGTGTCGGGACCCCAGTGGCGACCGTCGAGCCAGCCGTTCGGCGCGTCGAGGACGTCGAGGATCGGCGCCAACGAGACCGTCACACCGAGGTCGCGCAGGCCGGCGGCGACCCGCGCGCAGTGCTCGGCGAGCGGCGCGTCGTCGAGGGACCGGGCGGCGGCGCGGTCCGGGAGGGCGCCGACGAGGTGCGGGAACCGTTCGATCCCGCCGAGCTCGACATCGGCCGCGATCAGCACCGGCCGGTCTGCTGCCGCGGCGACCTCGCGGATCACGGCGCGGACGTCGTCCGCGGACTCGGCGGCGCGGCGGGCCTCGGCCATCCTCCGGCCGACGTACTCCTCGCGGGTCTCGCCGAGCAGCAGCGATCGCCCACCGGCGCGCAGGAAACTCCGGAGGGCGTCGTCGAGCACGAGGTCGGCGATCGCCGGGAGCAGCACCGCATGCGCGTCGCGGAGCAGCTCCTCGCGGTCGGCGGTCATCGGGGCGGCGGTGTCTGCGGGAGCACGATCCGACCATCCTCCCACGGCAGCCCGCGGGCCCCGAGCTGGTCGCGGAGCCTCAGCAACGCCAGGTCCTTCGCCTTCGCCTCGAGCATCACGTCGACGTCGCGGCCGTCGGTGTCGTGCATGAGGAAGGCCTCGAACGCGAGCGGGTCGATGAGGTCGGCGTGGGCCAGCAGCGGCGGGAGCCATGGCTGTTCGACGGTGCGGCGGCCCTGCTTGCGCGGACGCAGTTCCATGTCGAGGCGCGGCGACGAGTAGTGGATCTTCGGCACGACGCCGTCCGGCCAGGTGTCCAGCGCCATCGCGAGCGCCTCGGCGTCGGGGATCCCGTCCGGATCGTGGCAGTGGTGGTGGAGCACGTCCCAGATCACCGGGATGCCGGTGCGCCGGGCGAGGTCGACGACGGCCCGGACGCCGAAGGACTTGTCGTCGTTCTCGACGGCGAGCCGGGCCTGCGCGCGCTCGGACAACCGCTCGAACCCGGCGACGAACCGGTCGGAGGCGGCCTCGGTGCCGCCCGCGGCCCCGCCGACGTGGATGAGCGCCCGGCTCTCCGGACCCAGCCCCATCGCGTCGAAGAGCGCGGCCTGGACCTCCAGCTCGGCGATCGCCGACTGCACCGTCTCCTCGCGCTCGGAGTTGAGGACCGTGTACTGCCCGGGGTGGGACGAGAGGCGGAGGTCTCGCTCGCGCGCGAGGGCTCCGAGCTCGGCGAGCTCGTCCGCGCACTCCTCGACCTGCCCGTGGAACTGCGGCAGATCCGGGTGGCTCGCATAGGGCGCGAGCCCGGTCACGAGCCGGTACATCCGGAGATCGTGGGTCTCCATGTAGTCGAAGATCGCGCGGACCGCCTTCAGCGACTCGCGCAGGTGCGGCCCGGACTGCCAGCGACGGGCATCGTGCGACGGAAGCCCGCCGTCGCCGAGGACCTTGACGGCGAATCCCAAGCGGTGTCGGCTCCGGACCGGAGAGGTGCTCATGCCGGGGCTACGGAGCGCACCGTCGCATGGTTCTGCGTCCGTCCGGTGAGCCCGTCAGGTGCTCGGGAAGTGGAGCGCACGCTCCACGAAACCGGCGCGTTGCCGCGCCGATCCTCCTTTCGCGCGCCGGGCCCCGTCCGTACGATCGCGCTCGTGTCCACCCCATTGCGCGCGCTCGCGGTCGCGGGAGCGCTGCTGTCGCTCCTCGCCGGCCCCGCGGCCGGCGCCGCCCCCGCCCACTCCACGTCCACCGCCCCGGCCGCGTCCGTGCCCGATTCGTCGGCCGGCGCCGCCGACATGTTCGGCATCGCCGGGCTGGCCTCGCCCGACCCGACGGTCCACACCTCCTCGGACCCGCTCGACTGCACCGCGGACAACCCCGTGGCCACCGCGCTGGGCGCTTCCGACGTCCCGCGGACCGGCCCGTTGACCTTCGACGAGTACGGCATGGGCACGCTCTCGGGCGACGAATACCGCGCCCGCGGCGTGGTCTTCACCTCGCCGGTCGAGCTCACGAGCGATGGGTCGAACCCCTGCTCGCCGGTGCTCACCGGCCTGCCCACGTTCGAGGGCCCCGTCAGCGGTCGGTTCGTGATCCCCGGCACCGACACCCCGACCACCGTGAGCCGGATCTCGATGAACGTCGGCTACATCAACCAGGTCGATTCGACCCAGATCTCGCTCTTCGGGACGGACGGCAAGCTCATCGCGATGCGCCGCGCACAGTCGCTCGGCATCAACGCCGTCTCGATCCAGATCGACGGCATCGCCAGCTTCACGGTGGAGTCGATCTCCCGCGAGGACGGCGGCTTCGCCGTCGACAACCTCGACTTCGGCGACGCGATCCCGGGCATCACGCCCACCCGGATGGCGTCGTTCGGGGACTCGTACACCTCCGGCGAGGGCCTGAAGGACGGGCTCGACTACGACTGCGCCACCGACCTCTTCCTCCGCAGCTACTACGAGGGCACCACCCTCCCGACGGCCGGGTCGACCTCGTACACCACGCCGTACTGGTCGAGCAAGGTGAACTGCGTCACCACGACGGGGTCGCACACCATGCCGTCGGACCTCTACAAGCGCAAGGCCGCGGTCTACGAGAACAAGTGCCATCGGTCACCGCGCGCCTACGCCGTGCAGATCCGCAAGGACCTCGGCATCTCGGCGGGCAACGCGATCTTCACGGCCTGCAGCGGCGCCGTGACCCGCAACCTCGGCTTCGTCGCGAAGCCGTCCGTGCAGTGGAAGCAGTCGCCTCCGGGGATCTTCGGCGCGCACACCCAGAAGACCGACGTGAGCACGTTCGTCGGGGACGGTGGCGAGCCGAACTTCGTCACCGTGGGCATCGGCGGCAACGACGCCGGTTTCTCCGACGTCGTTCTCAAGTGCCTCGGCGGCGGGACCTGCAACGACGAAACCGACTGGGCGCAGGGCGTGGTCGACACGATCCACGGCACCGTCCGCGACCGGCTGATCGAGACCTTCGAGGGGATGCGCGCGCAGTACCCGGACGCGACCATCGCGGCGTTCGGGTACCCGAGCGTGATCGGTGACCCGTCGAAGGGCTGCGGCAGCCTCGAATGGTGGTTCGGGCTCGGCATCAACGAGCAGGAATTCGTCCGCGCCCTGCCCCGGCAGCACGTACGCGCGCGCAGGACTGCTCGTGAGCGAGCCCTGGTACGAGCGCGCCGCGCCGGCCGGCGGCAGGACATGCACGCGCGCCAGGCCCTTCTGTGCCGCCGGCCGCTCGATCGCGAGCAGGCTGCCGTCGGACAGGCTGCCGACCCCCTGCGGCTTCTCGAGCGGGATGCGCGTCGTCAGCGTCCAGCGCTCCGTGTCCCAGACGAGCAGCGCGTCGGCGCGGAGCTGCGCGAGGCGCTTTTTCGCCAGCACGAGCGGGCTCGCGCCCTGCTGGGGCTTGATCCGGCTGACCTGCGTCTGTGTCTGTATCTGTGCCTGCGACGCAGGCGCGGGATCGGTGCCAG
>JAVHXX010000009.1 GCA_031119595.1 Patulibacter sp.
CCGCGCCCGGCGTCGCGAACAGCTCACCCCAGTGGAACGGCGCGAAGCACACGCCCCGAGGCAGGGTGTCGTCGGCGCGCGCACGGAGGACCACCCAGCCGCGCTTCGACCGCACACGTACGAGCTCACCGTCCTCCGCGAGGTCGCCGAGGTCGTCGGGATGGACCTCCAGGAATGGTTCGGGATCGGCGGCCGCGAGGGCCCGCGAGCGCCCCGTCCGCGACATCGTGTGCCAGTGCCCGGCCAGGCGACCGGTCGTGAGGCGCAGCGGGAAGTCCTCGGTGGCCGGCTCGGCCGGACCGTCGACCAACGGCGGTGTGAGCTGCGCGCGGCCACTCGGCGTGGGGAAGCGCAGGTCCTCGTACAGGCGCGCGGTCTCCGGCGCGTCGTCCGCCGGTACGGGCCACTGCATCGACCCCTCTCGGTCGAGGCGCTCATGGCTGAGCCCCGAGTAGTCGCACGGCCGCCCGGCGAGCAGGGCGACGAACTCGGCGTGGACCGCGGCGGCGTCGGCCCACGGAAACGCTGCCCCGGCGCCCATCGCCCGGCCGACGGCCGCGAAGATCTCCCAGTCCGGTCTGGCCTCGCCCGGCGGCGCGATCGCCGCACGCACGCGCGAGACGCGCCGTTCGGAGTTCGTCATGGTGCCGTCCTTCTCGGGCCACTGGGCGGCGGGGAGGAGGTAGTCGGCGAAGCGGCTCGACTCGGTCGGCTCGTAGGCGTCCTGCACGATGACGAGATCCGCAGCCTCGAGCGCCCGCTGCACCCGCGCGGCGTCCGGGAAGCTCACGACCGGGTTCGTGGCGACGATCCAGATCGCCTTCATCTCGCCGCGTTCGAGCGCCTCGAAGAGATCCGAGGCGACGAGCCCCGGCCGGTCCGAGATACCACGGGCCACGGCGAGGTCGTCGAGCTGCCAGTGCTCGGCGACGGCCGCCCGGTCGCCCGGGTTCTTGATCGTCCGATAACCCGGGAGGAGGTCGGCGAGCCCGCCGACCTCGCGGCCGCCCATCGCGTTCGGTTGGCCCGTGAGCGAGAGCGGCCCCGTGCCGGGCCGGCCGATGTTGCCGGTCAGCAGGCACAGCGCGTGGAGCGCGCGGTTGATGCGCGTGCCCTGCGTCGACTGGTTCGCGCCCATCGACCACAGCGCCATGGCGCGGTTCGCGCTCCCGAAGCGCCGCGCCGCGTCGACGATGAGGTCGGCCTCGACGCCGCTCGCCTCGGAGGCGCGCGCCGGGTGCCACGTGCGGGCCTCGTCGAGGAAGGCCTCCGCGCCGTCGACCGTCTCCGCGACGAACGTGCGGTCCACGAGGCCGTCGCGGTCGATCACATGGATCATGCCCATGAGCAGCGCGAGGTCTCCACCGGGCTTCACCGGCAGGTGGAGATCGGCGCCGCGCGCCGTCGCGGTCGCCCGCGGGTCGACCACGACGACCTCGCCGCCGGTCGACATCCGCTCCTGGATCCGCCCCCACAGGATCGGATGGCAGGCCGCGGTGTTCGTCCCCAGCAGGAGGAGGTGGTCGGCGACATCGAGGTCGGCGTAGCCCGGCGGCGGACCGTCGAACCCGAACGTCTCCCGGTACCCCGCGACCGCCGAACTCATGCACAGCCGCGAGTTCGAGTCGACGGTGTTCGTGCCGAGCACGCCCTTCGCGAGCTTGTTGACCGCGTAGTAGTCCTCGGTGAGGAGCTGCCCCGAGATGTAGAAGCCGATCGCCTCGGGGCCGTGGGCGTCACGGATCGCCAGGAGCCGCGCCGCGATCTCCTCGGTCGCCCGCTCCCACGACACGGGCACCGTCGCCGCACCGCGCGCCTCTCGCCGCTTCGGCACGAGCGCCCGCGCGCGGCTGTGCGCCGCCGACGGCAGCTCGATCGGCTTGCGGCATGTCGCGCCGCGGTTCACCGGGTAGTCCGCGTCGCCGCGCACCGCGAGCAGCCGACCGTGCTCGACGGTCGCCACGACGCCGCAGCCGACGCCGCAGTACGGGCAGGTCGAGGCGACCTCCTTGCGGGCGGCGTCGGTCAACGCGTGGCGCCGTCCGCGGACGCGCCGGCGACCGCCGGCCCCTCGGCCACGCGCACCCAGACGTCGCCCCCGACGAGCTGCACCCCGTGCACCGCGACCACGTCGTCATGGCCGAGCATCTGCCCGGTCGTGAGGTCGACCCGGCGGTCGTGGAGCGGGCAGGTCACGCAGTCGTCGGCGACGAGTCCGTCCTGCAGCGGCCCGCCCTTGTGCGGGCAGGTGGCATCGATCGCCGCGAGGGCGTCGCCCGCGAGCCGGAAGACCGCGACGCGTCGCCCGGCGATGGTGGTCCGGCGGCCTTCGAGCATCGGCAGGTCGGCGAGCCGACCGACCCGCACCCAGCCCTCGGCCGTGAGCCCGGCTGCGTCCGTCTCGGCGGTCGTCTGCGTGGCGGTCATGCCTGCTCCTTCGGGTCGCTCGGGTCGTGGTAGGTGACCGCGATGCGGTCGGAGGTCGCGGCGGCGCCGCTCGGCGGTCCGACGGTCATCGGCTCGCGCTCCTCGAACATCGGTGCCGCCCCGAACACGGGCGCCTCGGAATCGAGCTCGGAGAACTGGTTCGGCACGACGGGCTTGCGTCGCTCGAGCCACGGGTCTCGGATCGCGGCGGCCTGGGCGATGTGGAACCGCTCCCGAAGCGCCGGCCCCTCGACCGGATCGAAGACCACGGCCTGCACGGCCTCCAGCCCGACCCGCTCCATGTACGTGTACGAGCGCTCCTTGTAGTCCGCGGTCTCGCGGTAGTGCTGCAGGAAGGTGATCGCCGTCGAGATGGCCTCGTCCTTGTCCTTCACCGTGGCGAGCAGGTCGCCCTTGCGCACCACGGTGCCGCCGGCTCCGCCCACGTACACCTCCCAGCCGCCCTCGATGGCGACGAGGCCGATGTCCTTGATGTAGGCCTCCGCGCAGTTGCGCGGACAGCCGGTCACGCCGAGCTTCACCTTCGCCGGGGTGTAGAGGCCCTCGAGCATCCCCTCGAGCTCGATGCCGGTCGACATCGACGCGTCGAGTCCGAAGCGGCAGTGCTCGCTGCCGACGCACGTCTTCACGGTGCGGACCGACTTGGCGTAGGCCATGCCGGACGCCATCCCGAGGTCCTCCCAGATCGCGGGCAGGTCCTCCTTCTTCACGCCGAGGAGGTCGATCCGCTGGCCGCCGGTGACCTTGATCGTCTCGATCTCGTACTTGTCGGCGGCGTCGGCGATGCGGCGGAGCTCGTCGGCGGTCGTGACGCCGCCCTTCATCCGTGGCACCACCGAGAACGTCCCGTCCTTCTGGATGTTTCCGTGGACGCGGTCGTTGATGAAACGCGCGTGGCGCTCCTCGCGGTGCTGGTTCTGGTTGATCTCGCTGACGAGGTACGCGAGGCCCGGGTTGCAGCCACCGCACTCGCGGCCCGTGCCGCAGGCGGCGGCCACCTCGGACACCGACTCGAGGCCGCGCTCGCGGATCACCGCGGCGAGCTCCTCGCGCGTCTGCTTGCGGCAGGCGCAGAGGTAGGTGTTCTCGTCGACCTTGCCGCCGCGCACGTCGAGGAGCAGCTCGGTCACGAGCGGCTTGCAGGTGCCGCAGCCGGCCCCGGCCCGCGTCCGCGCGACCACCTCGGCCGTCGACCCGAGGTCGTGCTCGTTGATCGCCTTCACGATCTCGCCCTTGCAGACGCCGTTGCAGTTGCAGATCTGCGCGCCGTCGGGGAGGTCCGCGGCGCTCGCCTTGCTCGCCTCGGCGAGCAGCTCGAGGGCGTCCTCGACGTCGGCGCCGTTCTTCACGCGGTCGAGCAGGAGCTCGTACCCCTTCGTGTCGCCCATGAGCACGGCGCCGGTGAGCTTGCCGTTCTCGACGATCAGCTTGCGGTAGGTGCGGGCATCGCGGTCCTCGACCGTGGCGCCCGAGCCCTCCGCGCTGCCGATCGACACGAGGTCGACGCCCATGATCTTGAGCTTCGCGCTGAGGATCGAACCCACGTACCGCGGGTCGGGCGCACCCTCGCCGGCGAGGATCGCGTCGGCGGCGATCTGCGTCTGGTCGTGGATCGGCGCGACGATCCCGTAGACCATCCCGCGGTGCTCGGCGCATTCGCCGACCGCGAAGACGTCCGGGGCGCTCGTGCGCAGGGCGTCGTCGACCTTGATCCCCCGGCCGACCTCCAGGCCCGCCGCCTTCGCGAGATCGGTCCTCGACCTGATGCCGATGGCCACGACGACGAGCGCCGCCTCGAGCTCCTCGCCATCCGCGAACCGCAGCCCCGTCACGTGCCCGTCGGCGTCGCCGACGATCGTCTGCGTCTGCTTGCCGAGGAGCACCTGGACGTCGAGCTCCTCCATCGCCGGCGCCAGGAGCGCGGCGGCGTTCGCGTCCAGCTGGCGCTCCATGAGGCGGTCCATGAGGTGGACGACCGTGACCTTCGCTCCGCGGGCCGCGATGCCACGGGCCGCTTCGAGTCCGAGGAGCCCGCCGCCGATCACGGCCGCCGGTCGGCCTGCGTCCGCGGCAGCCTGGATCACGGCGCAGTCCTCCGGGCTGCGGAAGGCGACGACGCCCTGCTGGTCGATGCCGGGGATCGGCGGCATGAGCGCGTCGGACCCGGTGGCGAGGGCGCAGCGGTCGTAGTCGAGGATCGTGTCGTCGTCGAGGCGCGCCCGGCTTCTGGCCGTGTCGAGGAACACCACGCGCCGCCCGATCAGCACCGTGACCGCCTGGTCCTCGTACCAGGCCTCGGGCCGGAGCTGGAGCTCGTCGACCTCACCGTCGATGAGGAGGTGGGACAGGGAGACGCGGTCCCAGGGGAGGCGCGGTTCCTCGCAGACCATGGTGATCTGCGCCTCACGGTCGCGTTCGCGGATGGCCTCGACGAGCGACTGGGCGGCGATCCCGCCGCCGATGATGAGGATGTTCATCGTGTCTCCTGCTGTGGCGTGACGTGCATGTCGAAGGCTTTCTGGACGGTGGTCTGGGGGTTCGTTACAGTCCGTTCCACGAGCCGAAACATGCTCGTAACAGGTGTCACTAACCCCTTCGACGTTGCCAATTCCGGCTCCGTGGGCGTTGCTCCATCTGGACAAACCCGGTTGGCCCCATGGCCAACCCGGATGAGGCGCTGTAACACTCCGTGCATAGGCAGCCCCGTACAGTTGGAGGCCGTGCACCTCGCCTCCGCCACCGACGCGCCTGCGCTCGGCTCCGTGCTGCCGATGGCTGCGCCCCCGGCCCCGGAACCGGGATCGACCGCGCCCCTCGCCGACCGCTTCGGCCGCGTGGCCCGCGACCTGCGCATCTCCCTCACCGACCGCTGCAACCTGCGCTGTGCGTACTGCCTCCCCGCCGAGGGCCTGCCCTGGCAGCCGCGCGAGCAGCACCTCACCGCCGACGAGATCGTGGCGGTCGCGCGGGTCCTGATCGATCTCGGCATCACGACCATCCGGCTCACCGGCGGCGAGCCGCTCCTGCGCCGCGACCTCCCCGAGATCCTCGCGGCGCTCCATGCGCTTCCCGGGCTCGAGGACATCGCCCTCACCACCAACGGCGTCCTCCTCGAACGCCAGGCGGCGGCGCTTGCCGCCGCGGGCGGCGCGCGCCTCAACGTCTCCCTCGACACCGCCGACCGCGAGCAGTTCCGCCAGGTGACGCGGCGCGACGACCTCCATCGCGTGCTCGCCGGCCTCACCGCCGCCCGTCGCCATCCCGAGCTCGGCCCGATCAAGCTCAACGCCGTGGCGCTGCGCGGCGTCACCGAAGAGGCCTTGGGCGGCCTCCTGGCCGTGGCCGCTTCGGTCGATGCCGAGCTGCGTTTCATCGAGCCGATGCCGCTCGAAGCCGATCGCCACTGGTCACCGGACGACGGCCTCACGGGTGAGCAGCTGCGCACGCTGCTGTCCGCGCGTGGCACCCTCCGCCGGTTGCCCGCGCCGCCGTCGGCCACGGCGCAGCGGTTCGAGCTGGGCGCCGGCGGCCAGGTCGTCGGGTTCATCTCCTCGGTGAGCGAGCCGTTCTGCGGTTCGTGCGATCGTCTCCGCCTCACTGCCGACGGCCAGCTCCGCAGCTGCCTCTTCTCCCACGACGAAACGGACCTCCGGGCCGCGCTGCGTGGCGGCGCCTCGCCCGAGGACCTCGAGGCCCTCGTCCGCGACGCGGTCTGGCGCAAACCCCAGGGGCACGGCATCGACCAGCCCGGCTTCGAACCGCCGCAGCGGCCGATGAGCGCCATCGGCGGCTGACCGCCCGCGCCGACCGGCACCCTTCCCGGGGCGGAGTACGGTCGATCCATGGGACACGAACGCCGTCCACTGCCACCGCTCGAAGGGCGTCGGCGCACCCTCACGAAGGTCGTGATCGGCGTCTACCTGCTCGCCGCCGTCTGCTGGTTCGCCGCGGCGTTCCAGGGCGGGGTCTTCGAGGTCGTCCTGGGACTCTCGTGCCTGGCGCTCTCCGGCGTCCAGTTCTGGGAGTTCCGTCGCCGCACCGACCCAGCACGCACGGCCGGCTGGGGCCGACCGGCCGGCCACAACTCCTGACGGCGCGCGCCCGCGGCGGCTGCAGCGGTCAGGCTGCGCCGTCGAGCTGGGCCTGGGCGCGGCGCAGATCGTCGCGGTCGTTCACGTTGAACAGCGCATCCGGTCCCGGGAACTCGACGAGGTCATGGAGGTCGGCAAGCACGGCACCTGCCGCCACGAGGGACTTCATCGCCGGGGCGCCGTCGGCAGCCGCGGACGCGAGGGCGGGGGCGACGCGTGGGTCGGCACGGACGACGAGCGCGGCCGGCTGCCCGTCCACCGCGACCACGACCAGGGGCTCGGTCCGTGCCGCGAGCGCGGCGAGCACGGCGGGTGGCAGGAACGGCAGGTCGACCGGCAGGGCCACGATCGGCTCCTTCGCGTAGTCGAGGGCGAACGCCAACCCGGCGAGCGGATGAGGTTCCGGCGCACGGAGACCGGTCCCGCCAACCGGCCCTGAGAACTCCCGCCACGCAGGCGCGTTCTCGACCGGCAGCACCGTGTCTTCGCGCGCGCACGTGCGAGGGTCGAGCCCCGCGGCGCGCACCGTGGCGATCGCGCGGGCGAGCAGCGTCTGGCGGCCGAGGATCGCTCCGGCCTTGTCGCCGCCGAGCCGTCGACCGCGTCCACCGGCGAGCACCACGCCGAGTCGCGCGGGCCGCGAGGCGGTGGCGTCGGTGAGCACCGGCGCGTCGGTCATCCAGCTGGGATCGCCCATGCGGACCAGCATGCCACCGCGTAACCGACCCGACATCCGTTCGTGTCAGGCTGTGGCCATGACCGGGCCGCGCATCGACGAACCGGCCGGCCTGTCGACCGATCAGCCGCCGCCCTCGCCGTCGGCGCTCGCGCCGGGCGTCGCCTGGAGCCGCATCGCGCTCCACTGCACGCCGCTCCCGGCCGAACGCGTCCCGATCGCGGACGCCACGGGGCGCGTGCTCGCCGAGGCGGTCGTCTCCGCCGTCGACCTGCCACGCGAGACGAACTCCGCGATGGACGGCTTCGCCGTGCGCGCCGCCGAAGGTCCGTACGACGCCGTGCCGATCGTGGGGGAGAGCCGGGCCGGTGTGCCCCTGGGCGGCGAGCTGCCGCCGGGCTCGGTCGCCCGGATCGCGACCGGCGCCACGCTCCCCGCGGGCGCCGACGCCGTCGTGAAGGTCGAAGACGCCGTCGTCGACGGTGACCGGGTCTCGCTCCCGGCCGTGCCGTTCGGGAACAACGTCCGCGTCGCGGGGGAGGACCTCGCCGCCGGCGGAACGGTCGTCGCGGCCGGGACCCGCCTCGCGCCCCACCACCTCGTCGCGATCGCCGCCGCCGGCGTGCCCTCCGTCTCGGTGCACCGCCGTCCCGTCGTCTCGGTCGTCGTCACCGGTGACGAGATCGTCCCGCCCGGGGCGCCCGTCGGTCCGGGCCAGGTCACGGACGTCCACGGCATCGCGCTCCCGGCGCTCGTGCGTGCCGCCGGCGCCACGGTGGGGGAGGTCGTCCATGCCGGCGACGACCGCGCGACACTCGTCGCCATCCTCGAGGGTCTGGCCCCGGCCGACCTCGTGCTCGTCACCGGCGGTCTGTCGGTCGGCCGCCACGACCACACCCGCCCGGCGCTCGCGGCGATCGGCGCCGAGCTCGTCGTCGAGCGACTCCTGCTGCGGCCCGGGCAGCCGACGGCCGTCGCCGTCCGCGCCGATCCCCACCAGCTGTGGTTCGGCCTCGCCGGCAATCCCGTCTCGGCGTTCGCCATCGCCGCGCTCCTCGTCGTCCCGGCGATCCGGGCGCTGTCCGGGCTCCCGGTCGGCGCCCTCACGAGCGCCACGGCGCCACTGGCCGCGGCGGTCCGGCCCGATCCGGTGCGCTGGCTCGCGCTGCGCGCCGTCCGCCGTGGCCCCGAGGTGCAGGTCCTCCAGGGGCAGGGGTCGCACATGGTCGCGGCGCTCGCCGAGGCGAGTTCGCTCGTCCTCCTGCCACCCGGTCCCGAGCCGCTCGAGGCCGGCACCCCCGTCGACGTGCTCGACCTCGACCGCCTCGCTGCGCCCGCCACCACGCCATGACGCCCGCTCCCCGTCGCCGACCGGGCAGACTGGTCCTCCGATGAGCGTCCCCACGATCACCGTCACCCTGAGGCTGTTCGCACAGGTCCGGGTGGCCGCCGGGCAGGCCACGGTCCTGCGCGACGTCGGCCAGGGCACCACGGCGCGCGAACTCGCCGCCGCCGTGCTCGACGAATACGGCCTGTCCGATCTCGCCGGCCGGATCGTCCTCGCGATCGACGGCGACTGGGCCGACCCCGACGTCGTCCTGCACGACGGCGCGTGGCTGTCGCTCGTGCCGCCGGTCAGCGGCGGTGCGCCGCCGGTCGTGCCCGTCGTCGACGTCGCCGTGACGGAGACGCCGCTCGAGATCGCGACCGCCCTGAGCGCCGTCTCGGACCCGGGCGCCGGCGGCACCGTCGTGTTCCAGGGCACCCCGCGGGACGTCGACGCGCTCGAGTTCGAGGCCCACGAGGAACTCGCCCGCACCGAACTCGCCCGGATCGGCGGCGAACTCGCGGCCCGGCACGGCCTGCACGGCATCGCGCTGCACCACCGACTCGGGTCGGTGCCGGTGGGGGAGGCCGCGCTCGTGGTCGTCACCGCCTCGGCGCACCGCGGCCCGGCGTTCGAGGCAGCCCGCGAGGCCCTCGACGAGATCAAGCAGCGCGTGCCGATCTGGAAGGCCGAGGTCGCCGGGGGCCGCGCGGAGCTCGTCGAAGGCCAGACCGTCGTCACCGCGCCCACGGTCGGCCCGCTACCCGGGGGCGACCCGTTCGAGGATGCGCCGGTCGAGCCGACGGTCGGCGCCGACGCCCCCGCTCCGAGACTCACGCACGTCGCCGCCGACGGCTCGGCGCGCATGGTCGACGTCTCGGACAAGGCCGTCACCGATCGCAGCGCCCGCGCCGTCGCCACGGTCCGGGTGTCGCCGCAGACCGCCCGCCTCGTCGCCGAAGGCAGCGGGCCCAAGGGCGACGTCCTCGCCACGGCCCGTCTCGCCGGCATCATGGCCGCGAAGCGTGCCGCCGACCTCGTGCCGCTCGCGCACCCGCTGCCGCTCACGAAGGTCGACGTCTCGGCCTCGGTCGACGAGGCCGCCGGCATCGTCCGGCTCGAAGGCTTCGCACGGACGACCGGGAAGACCGGCGTCGAGATCGAGGCCCTCGCGGCGGTGCTCGTCGCCGCGCTCGTGGTCTACGACATGGTCAAGGCCGTCGAGCAGCACGCGATCATCGACGACGTCCGCGTCGTCGAGAAAGTCGGGGGCCGCCGGGACTTCGTCACGGGCGGGCGGGCGGGCCCGGCCGAGCCGTCGCCGACCGAGCAGGCCACGGCGCCGCTCCCGGCCGCCGCGACGGCCACCCCGGCGGAGGCGCTCGCGTTCGCGAACGCCGCCGCATCGCGCTCGCATGCGAACGATCCGGCCGCAGCCACCGCCATCCGTCCCCTCCGCATCGCCGCCGTCCATGTCTCCACGAGCCGGACCGCGGGCACGCGCCCCGACCGCTCGCGGGGCGCGCTCGCGGGCGTCGCCGCGCGCACGGGGTGGACGATCGCGCACGAGACCATGGTCGCCGACGACCGCGCAGCCATCGCCGCGGCACTGCGGGAGGCGGCCGCGGTCGAGGGCGTCCAGGCCGTGCTCACGCTGGGCGGAACCGGGGTCACGATCGACGACGTCACCCCCGACGCCACGGCCGAGGTGATCGACCGTGAGATCCCCGGCGTGGCGGACGCCCTCCGCGCCGCATCGCTCCAGATCACGCCGCTCGCCGCGCTTTCTCGCGGGATCGCGGGCGCCCTCGGCGACGTGATCATCGTGAACCTGCCAGGATCCCCGAAGGCGCTCGCCGAGCTGGAATCCCTGCTCAGCGCGATTTTGCCCCATGCCGCGGGGCAACTCTCCCGACCCGCACCGTAGCCGCCTGACCCGTAGCGCGCTCACCGGACGGCGCGTGTGGCACGAGGGTTGCTAGGGTTCCACGTCACATGCCGACTACGAGCCAGCTCGTCCGCAAGGGCCGCACCGACAAGCCTCGCAAGCTCGCTACCCCGGGTCTCAAGTCCGGGAAGGGCGCGAAGAAGAAGGTCGCCGCACCGCAGCGGCGCGGTGTCTGCACCCGCGTGTACACCACCACCCCGAAGAAGCCGAACTCGGCGCTGCGCAAGGTCGCGCGTGTCCGCGTGTCGTCCGGCATCGAGGTCACGGCGTACATCCCGGGCGAGGGCCACAACCTCCAGGAGCACTCCGTCGTGCTCGTGCGTGGTGGTCGTGTGAAGGATCTCCCGGGTGTGCGCTACAAGGTCGTACGTGGCACCCTCGACGCCGCTGGCGTTTCGGACCGCAAGCAGGCCCGTTCGCAGTACGGCGTGAAGAAGAAGTAACTAGGACTCCATGCCCCGCCGCGCAGCAGCCCAGATCCGGCCGATCGAGCCGGACTCCGTTCATCGTTCCCGTCTCGTCACGCAGGTCATCAACCGCGTGATGCTCGACGGCAAGAAGTCGACCGCCGAGAAGATCGTCTACGAGGCACTCGACATCCTCGCCTCGAAGACCGGCGGTGACGCGCTCGAGCAGCTCGAGCTCTCGCTCACCGAGCTCACCCCGCAGCTCGAGGTCCGCTCCCGCCGCGTCGGTGGCGCCACCTACCAGGTGCCGGTCGAAGTTCCGCAGCGTCGCTCGCGCACGCTCGCCGTCCGCTGGCTCGTCGAGTTCGCCCGTCAGCGCCGTGAGCGCACGATGGCCGAGCGTCTCGCCGGTGAACTCCTCGACGCGCAGTCCCACCAGGGCGGCGCGTACAAGCGGAAGGACGACATCTTCCGCATGGCTCAGGCCAACAAGGCCTTCGCCCACTACCGCTGGTAGACCCTTGTCGCTGCGGTCCGAGCTCGGACTGGCGCGCCGCTCCTTCGGCTCGCTCTCTCCCCGGATCGCGCTCTTCCTCGTGCGCGCTCGCCTTCGGGCGAAACGCACGGGTGATCAGTTCTCGGTCGATGCCTCCGTGCGTCCCGAGAAACTGTCGACCCTCCTGCGTCACGCGAAGGGTCGCCGTCACATCGTCGAGCTCGGCACGGGCACGGCGTGGGCCACGATCGCGCTCGCCCTCGACGACCCGCAGCGTCGGATCGTCTCGTACGACCCGTTCGAGCGTGATCGCGAGCGCTACCTGTCGCTCGTGCCCGCCGCCGTCCGCGATCGCATCACGCTGATCGCCGAGCCCGGCGAGGTCGGCCCCGCCGACGGCACCGCCCCCGTCGACCTGCTCTTCATCGACAGCTCGCACCTACGCGAGCCCACCGTCGCCGAGTACACGGCCTGGCTTCCCGCCATGACCCCAGGGGGCGTGATCATCTTCGACGACTACGGCCACCACGCCTGGCCGGGCGTCGCCGAAGCGGTCACCGAGCTCGGCGTGCAGGGCACCGTCGAGGCGGATCTGTTCGTCGCGCCGGTCGCAGGCGCCGCGGCCGCGCCGCGCGGCTGAGCCCGCACCCCGGAAACACCTCGGCAACACCCCGCCCGGGCAGGGCGCCGCCTGAGGCCACGTTGCTATAGTCCATCGTCGTGCCGCTTCGCTCGGCACTTTTCCGCTTGCTCTGATGGCTCTCTCGCCAGAGTACGCATCGGTCTTCCGACCCCGGAGGCCGATGGCAGCCGCGCGCCGGCTGCCAAGCCTCGCCTCTTCTTCCACACAGGCCAGTTACGCCCATGCCCCGCAGCTTCAGTCTCGAGATGACCCGAAACATCGGGATCATGGCTCACGTCGACGCCGGTAAGACGACGACGACGGAGCGCATCCTCTTCTACACCGGTCGTAACTACAAGATCGGCGAGGTCCACGATGGCGGCGCCACCATGGACTGGATGGAGCAGGAGCAGGAGCGTGGCATCACGATCACCTCCGCCGCCACCACCGCGGAGTGGAACAAGCACCGCATCAACATCATCGACACCCCGGGCCACGTCGACTTCACCGTCGAGGTGCAGCGCTCCCTGCGCGTCCTCGACGGCTCCGTCGCCGTGTTCGACTCGGTCGCCGGCGTCGAGCCGCAGTCCGAGACCGTGTGGCGCCAGGCCAACGACTACGGCGTGCCGCGCATCGCCTACGTCAACAAGATGGACCGCACGGGCGCCGACTACGAGATGTCGGTCCGCACGATGATCGACCGCCTCGGCGCGAACGCGATCCCGATCCAGCTGCCGATCGGCTCCGAGGGCGACTTCGAGGGCATCATCGACCTCGTCGCCTTCAAGGCCATCTACTACCGCGACGACCTCGGCCAGGAGGTCGACGTCATCGACATCCCCGAGGATCTCCTCGCCGAGGCCGAGCAGGCCCGCGAGACGCTCCTCGACGCCGTCGCCGACCACAACGACGAGGTCATGGAGCTCCACCTCGAGGGTGAGGACATCCCCGAGGCGCTGCTCAAGAAGGCCATTCGCGCCGCCACGATCGACCTGTCGATCAACCCGGTGCTGTGCGGCTCGTCGTTCAAGAACAAGGGCGTGCAGCCCCTGCTCGACGCCGTCGTCGACTACCTGCCGAGCCCGCTCGACGTTCCCGCCATCAAGGGCTTCGAGGTCGACAAGACCGGCGAAGAGGGCGAGGAGACCGAGCGCGCGAGCAGCGACGAGGGTCCGTTCGCGGCCATCGGCTTCAAGATCATGACCGACCCGCACGTCGGCTCGCTCACCTTCTTCCGGGTCTACTCGGGCACGCTGAACAAGGGCGACTCCGTCCTGAACCCGCGGACCGGCAAGACCGAGCGCATCGGCCGCATCCTCGAGATGCACGCCAACGACCGCAAGGACATCGACAAGGTCTACGCCGGCGACATCGCCGCGGCCGTCGGCCTCAAGAACGTCATCACCGGCGACACGCTCTGCGTGGCCTCCGATCCCGTCGTCCTCGAGTCGATGAACTTCCCGGAGCCGGTCATCAAGGTCTCGGTCGAGCCGAAGACGAAGTCCGACCAGGAGAAGATGTCCATCGCCCTCGGCCGCCTCGCCCAGGAGGACCCGACCTTCCGCGTCGAGACCAACGAGGAATCCGGCCAGACCGAGATCTCGGGCATGGGCGAGCTCCACCTCGAGGTCCTCGTCGACCGCATGAAGCGTGAGTTCAAGGTCGAGGCCAACGTCGGTCGTCCGCAGGTGTCCTACCGCGAGACCATCCGCGGCACGTCGCAGAAGGTCGAGGGGCGCTTCGTCCGCCAGACCGGTGGTTCGGGTCAGTACGGCATCGTGTACTTCGATGTCGAGCCGAACCCGGGCGAGGGCTTCGAGTTCGTCAACGCGACCAAGGGTGGCTCGGTTCCGTCCGAGTACATCAAGGCCGTCCGCCAGGGTGCCGAGGAGGCGATGGGCTCCGGTCCGCTCGCCGGCTACCCGCTGGTCGACGTGAAGTTCAGCCTCGTCGACGGCAAGTCGCACGACACGGACTCGTCCGAGATCGCGTTCAAGGTCGCCGGCACGCTCGGCGCCCAGGAGGGCGTCAAGCGCTCCAAGCCGACGCTCATGGAGCCCATCTTCGCCGTCACCGTCGTCACGCCGGAGGACTACGTCGGCGATGTCATCGGTGACCTCTCTCGCCGTCGTGGACGGGTCGAGGGCCAGGAGCGTCGCGGCAACGCGATCGAGGTCAGCGGCGTCGTGCCGCTGTCCGAGATGTTCGGCTACGCCACCGACCTCCGGTCGATGAGCCAGGGCCGCGCGGCGTACACCATGCAGTTCGACTCGTACGCCGACGTGCCTTCGCACGTGGCGGAGCAGGTCATCGGCGAGCGCCGCGGCGAAGCGGTCAACGCCTAAACAAGTTCGATAGGTTCCCGGAGCTTTCCGAGAACAGTCTTTAACCAGGAGTAGAGGAAAAAGTGGGCAAGGAGAAGTTCGAGCGCGGCAAGCCGCACGTCAACGTCGGGACCATCGGTCACGTCGACCACGGCAAGACCACGCTGACCGCAGCCATCACCAAGGTTCTCTCTGAGACCTACGGCGGTGGTTCCGGTGCCAAGTCGTTCGCCGAGATCGACAACGCTCCCGAGGAGCGCGAGCGCGGCATCACCATCGCCACGTCGCACGTGGAGTACGAGTCGGCGGAGCGCCACTACGCGCACGTCGACTGCCCGGGTCACGCCGACTACGTGAAGAACATGATCACGGGCGCTGCCCAGATGGACGGCGGCATCCTCGTGGTGTCCGCTCCGGACGGTCCGGCCCCGCAGACGCGTGAGCACATCCTGCTCGCCCGTCAGGTCGGCGTGCCGTACCTGGTCGTGTTCCTCAACAAGGCCGACATGGTCGACGACGAGGAGCTCATCGAGCTCGTCGAGGAAGAGGTCAAGGACCTCCTCAACGAGTACGACTTCCCGGGCGACGACACCCCGTTCATCGTCGGTTCGGCGCTCAAGGCGCTCGAGGGCGACGCGGAGTACGCGGCGAAGATCGTCGAGCTGGCCGCTGCGCTGGACTCGTACATCCCGGAGCCGGTCCGCGACCTCGACAAGCCGTTCCTCATGCCGGTCGAGGACGTCTTCTCGATCACGGGTCGTGGCACCGTCGCCACGGGCCGCATCGAGCAGGGCATCATCAAGGGTGGCGAGGAAGTCGAGATCGTGGGCATCCGCCCGACGACCAAGACGACCATCACCGCCGTCGAGATGTTCCGCAAGACCCTCGACGAGGGTCGCGCGGGCGAGAACGTCGGCGCGCTGCTCCGTGGTACGAAGCGTGACGAGATCGAGCGCGGGCAGGTCCTCTGCAAGCCGGGTTCGATCACCCCGCACACGAAGTTCAAGGCTGAGGTCTACATCCTCAAGAAGGAGGAGGGTGGCCGTCACACGCCGTTCTTCACCGGCTACCGCCCGCAGTTCTACTTCCGCACCACCGACGTGACCGGTGTCGCCAACCTCCCCGAGGGTGTCGAGATGGTCATGCCGGGCGACAACGTGACGATGGAGATCGAGCTCATCCAGCCGATCGCCATGGATCCGGGCCTCCGCTTCGCCATCCGTGAGGGTGGTCGTACGGTCGGCTCCGGCATCGTTGCCGAAGTCACGGCCTAGCGCCTCCCGGTAGCTCCTCGGAGCTACCGCACTGCACGCGTAGGGCGCGGTCAGCTACAGTGGCTGACCGCGCCCTTCGTACGCCCGGGCTCATTTGCCCAGCGCGCGTCTTGCGCTTCGCTCCTCGGAGCATCCGCCTCTCGGGGCACAGCTGCCTCTCGGGGCAGATCAGCCCTCCGGGCATTGCCGCGCCTGCCGCGGTTTCGCGTGCCGCGACCTCGTCGCTGCGCGCCTCTGCAAAACGGACTTGTCACCCTTTCACCCGCGCGAAATGCGCACGATCTGAAGTTAGTTAGCGCCTCATGGCCGCAGTCATCCAAAACAAGATTCGCATCCGCCTGAAGGCGTATGACCACCAGGCGATCGAGAACGCCGCCAAGGAGATCGTCGAGACGGCGACCCGTACCGGCGCCACCGTCGCCGGCCCCGTGCCGCTCCCGACCGAGAAGAACGTCTACTGCGTCATCCGGTCGCCGTTCAAGGACAAGGACTCGCGCGAGCACTTCGAGATCCGTACGCACAAGCGTCTGATCGACATCCATCAGCCGACCCCGAAGACGGTCGACAGCCTCCAGCGCCTGGATCACCTCCCGCGCGGCGTCGACATCGAGATCCGCATCTGATGGCTGCCATCCTCGCGAAGAAGCTGGGCATGACCCAGCTGTTCCAAGAAGACGGCTCGGTCGCCCGCGTGACCGTGCTCGAGGCGGGCCCGTGCCCCGTCACCGCCATCCGCACCACCGAGACCGACGGCTACGACGCCGTGCAGCTCGCGTTCGGTGACATCAAGGCGAAGAACCTCTCCAAGGCCGAGAAGGGCCACCTGGCGAAGGCCAACGCAGGCAACCTGCGTCACCTCCGCGAGTTCCGCGGCGAGGGTGCCGGCTCGAACCTCGGTGACGTCGTCACCGTCGAGTCCTTCGAGATCGGCGACAAGCTCAAGATCGCCGGCATCTCCAAGGGCAAGGGCTTCCAGGGCACCGTCAAGCGCCACAACTTCTCCCGTGGTCCGGTCTCCCACGGTTCGCACAACGTGCGCGCCCCCGGTTCCATCGGTGCGTCGGCGTGGCCGGCGCGCGTGATGAAGGGCATCCGTGGCCCGGGTCAGATGGGCAACAAGCGCATCACCCAGCGTGGCCTCACGGTCTTCCGCATCGACACCGATCGCAACCTCCTGCTGGTCAAGGGCTCCGTCCCGGGCCCCACCAACGGCCTCGTGGAGGTTCGTACCGATGCCTAGCGCTCCGATCCTCAACGGCTCCGGCGACGTCACCCTCGACGAGGGCGTCTTCGGCGCTTCGTTCCACCCGTCCCTCGTCCACGAGGCAGTCCGCGCCGAGCAGGCCGCGCGCCGTCAGGGCACGCACGCCAGCCGCAACCGCGCGCTGATCAACGGTGGTGGCATCAAGCCGTTCCGTCAGAAGGGAACCGGCCGCGCCCGCCAGGGCTCGACCCGTGCTCCCCAGATGACGGGTGGCGCCGCGGTCTTCGGACCCAGCCCCCGCCACTACACCTTCAAGGTGAACCGCAAGGAGCGCGCAGCGGCGCTGCGCAGTGCACTCTCCGTGCACGCTGCTCGCGGTTCGGTCGCCCTCTTCGACGTCCAGTCGTTCGGCGAACCGAAGACCAAGAACGGTCTCAAGCTGCTCACGGGCTGGGGCCGCAAGGGCTCCACGCTCCTCGTCCTCACGGATGAGCAGGAGATCGTGTCCCGTTCGTTCCGCAACCTCGACAAGACGCGTGTGCTCCCCGTGAGCGAGGTCGGCGTCGCCGACCTGATCCGCGCGTCGAACCTCCTGCTCAGCCAGGAGGCGCTCGACGCCGTCACGGCTCGTGCGTCGCGGGTGCCCAACCGCAATGGAGCTGGTGCGTGATGGACGCGACGCAGGTTCTCATCCGTCCGATCATCTCGGAGAAGTCGTACGTGCTCGCCGTCGCGGGCAACAAGTACACCTTCCGCATCCACCCGGATGCCCACAAGATCCAGGTTCGCCAGGCCGTCGAAGAGCTCTTCGACGTGGCCGTCCTCGAGGTCCGCACCGTGACCGTCAAGGGCAAGCCGAAGCGCCGCGGGCTCACCCAGGGTCGTACCCGTAACTGGAAGAAGGCGATCGTCACGGTCGCCCCCGGCCAGACCATCCCCGTCTTCGAGGGCCTCCAGGGCCTGGAGGACTAGCGCATGCCCGTACGCAAGCCCAAGCCGACCAGCCCGGGTCTCCGCTTCGTGTCCTACTCGGACTTCGCGGAGATCACCAAGGTCGGTCCTGAGAAGACGCTGACCGAAGGCCTCAAGAAGTCCGGCGGTCGCAACAACAACGGTCGCAAGACCGCCCGTCATCGTGGCGGCGGCGCCAAGCGCCTCTACCGCAAGATCGACTTCAAGCGGACCAAGGACGGCATCGTCGCCACGGTCCACTCGATCGAGTACGACCCCAACCGCACCGCCAACATCGCCCTCCTGCACTACGCAGACGGCGAGAAGGCCTACATCCTGGCTCCGGCTCGCCTCAAGGTGGGCCAGAAGGTCCAGAGCGGCCCGGGTTCCGACATCACCGTCGGCAACGCGCTCGAGCTCGGTCAGATGCCCACGGGTACGATCGTCCACAACGTGGAGCTCCAGCCCGGCAAGGGTGGCCAGCTCGGCCGCTCCGCCGGCACGTCGATCCAGCTGATGGCCAAGGACAACGGCACGGCGACGCTGCGTCTCCCCTCGGGCGAGATGCGCACCGTCCGTGACGTGTGCCGCGCGACCATCGGTGCCATCGGCAACGCCGAGCACAAGAACATCTCGATCGGCAAGGCCGGCCGCAAGCGTCACATGGGCGTCCGCCCGCAGACGCGTGGTGTCGCCATGAACCCGGTCGACCACCCGCACGGTGGTGGTGAGGGCAGCAAGACTGCCGGCCGTCACCCGGTCACCCCGTGGGGCAAGCCCACGCTCGGGTACCGCACCCGTAAGAAGAACAAGGCATCCGACGCGTACATCGTGCGTGGTCGTAAGCGAGGCAAGCGATGAGCCGCTCATCCAAGAAGGGCCCCTGGGTCGAAGAGCGCCTCATGGGCCGCGTCGAGGCCCAGAACACGTCGGGCAAGCGTTCGGTCATCAAGACCTGGTCGCGCGCTTCGACGATCTTCCCCGAGTTCGTGGGCCACACGATCGCCGTCCACGACGGCCGCAAGCACGTTCCGGTGTTCGTGAGCGAGGCGATGGTCGGGCACAAGCTCGGCGAGTTCGCTCCCACGCGCACGTTCAAGGGCCACGCCGGTAGCGGCAAGGTTCGCTGAGGATTCAATGACTGACGAGACGAACGAGCCGGCCGAGCCGGCGACCGAGCAGGACCCGGCGTCCTCCTCCTCGGAGGAGAAGGCGACCAAGGCTGCTCCGGCGAAGAAGCCGGCCGCTGCCAAGAAGCCTGCGGCCGCGAAGGCCGAGGCCGAGGGCGACAAGCCCGCCGCCGCCAAGAAGCCGGCTGCCAAGAAGCCCGCCGCGAAGAAGCCCGCTGCCGCCAAGGCCGAGGGTGACGACGCTGCGGCCGAGAAGGCTCCCGCCAAGAAGGCTCCGGCGAAGAAGGCTCCGGCCAAGACCGCTGCTGCCAAGGCAGAGGGCGACGACGCCGCCGCCGAGAAGGCACCGGCGAAGCCGAAGGCTCCCGCACGCCGCCAGCCGGCGGCCAAGAAGGCCGAAGCCGAGGCAGAGGCTGCGAAGCCCGCGCCGAAGCCGCGTCCGACCCGCTCGCGCCGCAGCGCGCCGGCGGAGAAGATCACGGTCCGCGCCCACGCCAAGTACATCCGCTCCTCGGCCCGCAAGGCCCGCCTGGTCTGCGATCACATCCGTGAGCAGCCGGTCGACAAGGCCCGCGCGATCCTCGAGCACTCGCCCCGTGCGGTTGCTCGCGACTGGAGCAAGCTGCTCGAGTCGGCGGTCGCCAACGCCGAGCACAACCACGCTCTGGACGCCGAGGACCTGAAGGTCGTCGCCGTCTTCGCCGACGAGGGCCCGACGCTCAAGCGTTTCCAGCCCCGCGCCCAGGGTCGCGCCTTCCGAATCCGGAAGCGCACCAGCCATCTCACGATCCTTCTCGGATCCAAGGAGTAACCCGCGATGGGTCAGAAAGTACATCCTGAGTCACTTCGCGTTGGCTACATCCACGACTGGCGCAGCACGTGGTTCAACGAGCGCCAGTTCGCGGACTGGCTCGAAGAAGACGTCCGCATCCGTCGGCACATCAACAACAAGCTGGCTCACGCCGGCCTGTCCGACATCCTGATCCGCAAGAACGCGCAGGAAGTCGAAGTCGACATCAACACGGCGCGCCCCGGCATCGTCATCGGCAAGTCCGGTAGCGAGGTCGACGCCCTCCGTCGCGAGCTGCATGCCCTCACGGCCAAGTCCGTGAAGGTCAACATCCTCGAGATCAAGCGCCCCGAGCTCGACGCGAAGCTGGTCAGCCAGTCGATCGCCGAGCAGCTGCAGAACCGCGTGGCCTTCCGCCGCGCGATGAAGCGTGCGCTCCAGAGCGCGATCCGCTCCGGTGCCAAGGGCTGCAAGATCCAGGTCGGTGGCCGCCTCGGCGGGTCCGAGATGGCCCGCACCGAGTCGTACTCCGAGGGTCGCGTCCCGCTGCACACGCTGCGCGCCGACATCGACTACGGCTTCTACGAGGCCCGTACGACCTTCGGTCGCATCGGCGTCAAGGTGTGGATCAACAAGGGCGAGATCATGCCCGACGGCTACACCCACTCGGATCTCACCGACATCGACTCCCCGTCCCCCGCAGGCGCCCCCGGCGACCGCGGCGGTCGTGACGGCCGCGGTGACCGCGGTCGTGGCGGCCAGGGTGGCGGCGGCCGTGGTCGTGGCCCGGGTGGTCCCGGCGGCGGCGGTGGTCGTGGTCCGGGCGGCGGTCGTGGCCCGGGTGGCCCCGGCGGTCGTGGTCCGGGCGGCGGTGGCCGTCCCGGTGGCTTTGGCGGCGGCGGTCGTGGCCCCGGTGGCCCCGGCGGCGGTCGTGGTCCGGGCGGCGGTGGCCGCCCCGGTGGTCCGGGCGGTCGCCCGGGCGGAGGTGCTCGATAGATGCTTGCTCCCAAGCGTGTTAAGCACCGCAAGGTGCATCGTGGTCGTCGCGCTGGTTTCAGCCGCGGCCAGACCACCGTCCAGTTCGGCGAGTACGGCATCAAGTCGCTCGACGCCGGCTGGCTCACCAACCGCCAGATCGAGGCAGCGCGTATCGCGATGACTCGTAAGATCAAGCGTGGCGGCAAGGTGTGGATCAACGTCTTCCCGGACAAGCCCTTCACCAAGAAGCCTGCCGAGACCCGCATGGGTTCCGGTAAGGGTTCCCCGGAGGGTTGGGTCGCCGTCGTGAAGCCCGGTCGTGTGATGTTCGAGCTCTCCGGCGTGCCGGAGCCGCTCGCCCGTGAGGCCATGCGCCTCGCCGGCCACAAGCTTCCGGTCCGCACCAAGTTCGTCACCCGTGAGGGGAGCGACGTCTGATGCGCGCCAACGAACTCCGCGAGCTCGACCAGACCGAGCTCGAGACCCACATCGAGACCCAGCGCCGTGAGCTCTTCGGCCTGCGTTTCCAGCACGCGACGGGGTCCCTCGAGGACACCTCCGCGCTGCGTACTGCAAAGCGTGGCCTGGCCCGCGCACTCACGGTCGCGAAGCAGCGCCGTGAGACGACCCCTTCCACTGAGAACTGATGGCTGACGACGAGACCCCAGAGGCCGTGGCGGCAGAAACCGCAGCCCCGGAGGCTGCGGCGCCCGCCGAGCCCGTAGAGAAGCTCCATCCGAAGGAAGCCCGCCGCCGCAAGCGTTCGGCGTTCGCCGGCACGCACGCCCCTGAGCGTGATGCCGAGCAGCGCCAGGCCGACCGCGACGAGCTCCGGAAGAAGAACGCCGCTGCGCGCAAGCGCCGCCGCGAGCAGGAGAAGGCGAAGCACGTCCCGTCCGGGAACCCGGGCACGCCGAAGCACGAGCACGGCGAAGGCCGCAAGCTCGTCCGCGTCGGCACGGTCGTGTCGGCGAAGCCGGACCAGACCATCACGGTCCGGATCGACGTCGCCCGCCGTCACCGCAAGTACAAGAAGATCGTTCGTTCCTCGTCGAAGATCCACGTCCATGACGCGGCCAACGACGCGAACGAAGGCGACGTCGTGCGCGTGATCGAGAGCCGTCCGCTCTCGGCCACGAAGCGCTGGAACCTCGTCGAGATCGTGGAGCGCGCACGATGATCCAGAACGAATCCCGCCTCAAGGTCGCCGACAACACCGGCGCCCGCGAGATCCTCTGCATCCGCGTGCACGGCGGCTCCAAGCGTCGCTACGCCTACGTCGGTGATGTCATCACCGCCACGGTGAAGCAGGCGACGCCGAACGGCTCCGTGAAGAAGGGCGAGGTCGTCAAGGCCGTCGTCGTTCGCACGAAGAAGACCTATGGCCGTGCCGACGGCACCGCGATCACGTTCGACGAGAACGCCGCGGTGATCATCGACGCTGCCAACAACCCGCGCGGTACGCGCATCTTCGGACCGGTGGCCCGCGAGCTTCGCGACCGCAGCTTCATGAAGATCGTGTCCCTCGCCCCGGAGGTGCTCTAGCAATGGCGCTCCGTATCCGTACCGACGACGAGGTACTCGTGATCTCCGGCAAGGACAAGGGGAAGACCGGCAAGGTCCTCCGCGTCGAAGCCGACCGTGATCGCGTGTACGTCTCCGGTATCAACATCCGAACCAAGCACGTCAAGCCGGTCCCCGGCTCGAGCGAGCCAGGCGGCATCGTCAAGGAGGAGGCTCCGGTCCACGTTTCGAACGTGGCCCTGGTCGACCCGAAGGACGGCAAGGCCACCCGTGTTCGCACCGAGGTCCGCGACGGCAAGAAGGTCCGTATCGCCGTTCGATCGGGCGAGGTCATCTAGATGAGCACCGCTTCCGCAGCTCCGTCGCGCCTTCGCGCGAAGTACAACGACGAGATCCGTGCCTCCCTCAAGGAGGAGTTCGGGTTCAAGTCGATCATGCAGGTTCCGGTCCTCGAGAAGGTCACCGTGAACATGGGTGTCGGCGACGCCAAGCAGGACCGCAAGATCCTGGAGAACGCCACCCAGCAGCTCGCCCAGATCACGGGCCAGCAGCCGAACCCGCGCCGCGCACGCAAGTCGATCGCCAACTTCAAGCTCCGCGAGGAGATGGTCGTCGGCGTCAGCGTCACCCTGCGTGGTGACCGTGCGTTCGAGTTCATCGACCGCGTCATCAGCATCGCGCTCCCGCGCCTGCGTGACTTCTCCGGTCTGAAGCGCACCTCCTTCGACGGACGGGGCAACTACTCGTTCGGCATCAAGGAGCAGGTGATCTTCCCGGAGATCGACTACGACAAGATCGACGCAACCCGCGGCATGGACGTCACCATCACGACGTCCGCCAAGACCGATGCCGAGGCCCTCGCGCTGCTCATCGCGATTGGTCTCCCGTTCACGAAGGAGAACAGCCAGAATGGCTAAGACTTCTCAGCGCGTGCGGCAGGCTCGCACGCCCAAGTACCCCACCCGCGGCTACTCCCGCTGCCGCAAGTGCGGCCGCCCGCGTTCCGTGTACCGCAAGTTCGGCGTGTGCCGTGTCTGCCTGCGCGAGCTCGCGCACCGCGGCATGGTCCCGGGCATGACGAAGAGCTCCTGGTAGTCCCATGAGTTCGTTCTCCGATCCCATCGCCGATCTCCTCACCCGTGTGCGCAACGCGATCCGCGCTGCCCACACGACGGTGGAGATCCCCACGTCGACCGTGAAGCTCGAGATCGTCCGCATCCTCCAGGAGCAGGGCTACATCGAGTCGCACGAGCTCCTGCCCGCAGGAGAGGACCGTCCGTTCCCGCTCGTCCGCGTCGTGCTCAAGTACACGACCGACCGTCGCAGCGCGATCTCGGGCCTTCGCCGCGTGTCCCGCCCCGGCCGCCGTCATTACGTCGGCGCCGCGAACATCCCCAAGGTGTTCGGTGGCATGGGGACCGCGATCGTGTCCACCTCCAAAGGCGTGATGACCGGTCACGACGCCCGCAAGGCCGGCGTCGGTGGCGAGGTCCTCGCAGAGGTCTGGTAGCCATGAGCCGTATTGGTCGTCTTCCGGTGCCCGTCCCCAGCGGCGTCACCGTCACCATCGAACCCGAGCTGGTCGCCGTCAAGGGCCCGCTCGGCGAGCTGTCCGAGCGCATCGCGCTCGACATCAACGTCGAGCAGACCGGTGACGAGCTCCTCGTCACCCGCCCCACGGACCGTGGCGAGCACCGTGCGCTGCACGGCCTGACCCGTTCGCTCATCGCGAACATGGTCCAGGGCGTCACCACCGGTTTCGTCAAGAACCTGGAGCTGCAGGGCGTCGGTTACCGCGCCCAGCTCAAGGGGAAGGATCTCGAGCTCGCGCTCGGGTACTCTCACCCGGTTCCGGTCTCGGCCCCCGAGGGGATCGAGTTCGAGGTTCCGCAGCCCACGCGCATCATCGTGAAGGGCAGCAACAAGCAGCAGGTCGGCGAGATCGCCGCCTACATTCGTAAGCAGCGTCCGCCGGAGCCCTACAAGGGCAAGGGCATTCGCTACGAGGGCGAAGTCATCGTCCGGAAAGTCGGTAAGCGAGCATGAGTCTCGTCACGAAGGAACAGCGCCGCCTCAAGCGTCGGCGCCGCGTCCGCGCGAAGGTCAGCGGGACCGCAGAGCGTCCCCGCATCTCCGTGCGTCGCACGAACCGTGGCATCTTCGCTCAGGTCATCGACGACCTCGCCGGCCACACCATCACGTCCGTCAGCTGGACCGAGGCGGAGCTCCGCGAGCTTCCGTCCTCGGAGCTCTCGTCGGCCGCTGGCAAGCTGCTCGCGCAGCGCGCCAAGGCTGCCGGTATCGAGGTCGCGATCTTCGATCGCGGCGGCTACAAGTACCACGGCCGCGTTCAGGCTTTCGCCGAAGGCATCCGTGAGGGAGGGCTCCAGGTATGAGCACCACCGTCACCGATCGCGCCGTGCGTCCTGAGGGTTACGACCTTCAGGAGCGCGTCGTCGAGATCAACCGCGTGGCCAAGGTCGTCAAGGGCGGCCGTCGCTTCAGCTTCACCGCTCTCGTCGTCGTCGGCGACGAGAAGGAAGTCGTCGGCATCGGCTACGGC
>JAVHXX010000382.1 GCA_031119595.1 Patulibacter sp.
GGCCGCGGGGTCGCCGACCTGGACGGTGCCGTCGGCGAGGGCCCGGGCCGGCGCGCCGACGAGGACCGCGGTGAGCGCGAGCAGGCACGCGGCCGCGGCGAACAGTGCGCGGAGGTGACGGTGCGTGGTGGCGGGCATCATCGGCCGATCAGCCCGTGAACCCGTGGACGGCGGCCGGGCTGACCTTGCCGTCGGTGATGACCTGAGACTTCACGCTGGCGTTCTGCGTGGAGGCGTTCTCGGCGTCGGCGAAGGCGCGGTTCACGATGAAGCCCTTCTTCGCGCGCGCGGCGACGCGCACCCGCACCTTGAACACCGCCCGCTTGCCGGGCGCGAGCGACTTCTGCGTGAAGCAGAGGCGGGAACCGTTGAGCACGCCGCCCTTCGTCGAGGTGAAGGCGAGCTGGGCCGGCACGCGGTTGCAGACCTGCATGTTCGAGGCGGTGTTCTTGCCGACGTTCTTCACCTTCAGCGCGTACGTGACGCGGGCGCCACCGCGGACCCGCTTCGACGAGGTCGTCGTGACGAGGCTGAGCTTCGTCGGCGGGAGCGGGCTGACCGCGTTCTGCGCGACGGCGCGGTTGTCGCTCGTGATCGGGTCGTTCGTGTCGCTCGCGATGGTCGCGTTGTTGACGAGCTGGCCGGTCTTCGTCGGCACCACGGTCACGTGGATCGCGGTCACCTCGCCGACCTTCAGCGAGCCGAGCTTGCAGTGGAGCGTGCCTCCCGTGAAGGCACAACGGCTGTCGCTCGACTGGTACGCGCGGTACTGCACGCCGTTCAGCAGGGCATCGTCGACGACGACGTTGTCGGCGACCGACGGCCCGTGGTTCGTGGCGGTGATCTGGTACCGCAGTTCGCGGTTCGCGCGGGCCACGCCCTCGGCCTGCTTGGCGATCGAGAGGTTGGCCGAGCCGGCCGGCAGGACCACCGGCGGGTCGGGCGTCTGCTGCACGACCGGCGGGGGCGTCGGCTTCACCAGCACCTTCGTCGAGTAGGAGGCGGCGGCGTTGTTCGGTTTCGGGTCGGGGATCGACGACGTCGCCGAGGCGAGGTTCGTGATCGTCGCGTCGCCCATCGACTCGGGGATGTCGACGGCGACCGTGATCAGCGTGCTCGCGCCCGCGGGCAGCGTGCCGAGGTGGCAGAGCACGGTGCCCGAGCTCTCCGCGCATGATCCCTGCGACGGGGTCGCCGCGCGGCCGGCAGCGCGGCCTTCGAGGTTCGCGATGCGGGCGCCCGTGAGGCGGTGGCCGGTGACGCCCTGCGGGAGCGTGTCGGTCACGTCGACGTCGGGCGCGTCGCTCGGACCGTCGTTGTGGACGGAGAGCGTGAAGGTGTAGGTGCCGCCGGCGGTGATCGAGTTCGGGCCGGTCTGCGTGAGCTGGATGTCGGCGACGGGCCCGACCTGCGTGGAGCCCGAGGCGACGTTGTCGCCGGGAGCGAGATCGGTCTCGGTGCCGGCGACGCTGGCGTTCGTGGTGATCGCGGTGGCCCCGAGCTCGACGGGGACATGCGCCTTCACCTGGACCGTGGTGTGGGCGCCCGAGGCGAGCGCGCCGACGACGCAGGTCACCGTGATGCCGGTCGCGGTGCAGCCCGGGTCACCCGAGACGAAGATCGTGCCGGCCGGGAGGGTCTGGGTGACCGTGACGCCGGTGGCATCGTTCGGGCCGGCGTTCGTGGCGGTCAGGGCGTAGGTCGTGTCGCCGGTCGCGGGGACCGTCGCGGGGGCGCTGAGCGCGAGGGCAAGGTCGGCGGCCGGATCGACCGTGACGGTGGCGCTGTCGGTGTTGTTCGCCGCCGGGTCGACGGCGGCGTTGCTCGAGACGACCGCGGTCGCGAGCTGCGGGCCGACGGTCGTCGCGCGGACGGTGAGCGTGACGGTGGCGTCGGCACCTGCGAGCAGGCTGCCGATCGTGCAGGTGATCGCCTGGCCGGACGCCGTGCAGCCGCTGGCGCTGCTGACGAACGTGAGCCCGGCCGGAAGGGTGTCGACGACCTTCACGCCGGTGGCGTCGCTCGGGCCGTCGTTGTGGACGGCGAGCTTCAGGTCGCCCGTGGTGCCGTTGACGGCGCGGCCCGCGTGCGGGTCGGGCGTGGCCCCGACCACCGACTGCACGACGGAGAGGTCGGAGTTCGTGCCGACGGCGACGTTCGCGGTCGCGGTGTCGTTCGTGGCGACCGGGTCGGGCGTGGAGCTCGACGCCTTCACGGTGTTGTTCGCGTTCGTTGTGACGCCGGCGTTGACGACCGTGTCGATCGTCGCCGAGACCGAGTCGCTGACGGCGGTCGCGCCGGTGAAGGTGCAGGTCACGGTGACCGTCGCGGGCGTGGTCGCCGGGGTGGTCGGACCGCTCGTGCACTGGGAGGGCAGGCTGCCGGCGACGAGGGTGACCGTCGACGGGAGCTGGTCCTTGAGCACGATCGCGGTGGCGACCGACGGGCCCTTGTTCGTCGCACCGATCACGTATTGCAGGTGCGCCCCGGCGGTGGCGCCCGTGACCGTCGTGCCACCGACCTGGGCCGTCTTCGCGGCCTGGAGGTCGGCGCTCGGGGTGAGCGTCACCGTGCCCGGGTCGTCCGCGGTCTGGGCCGTCTGGGCGGACTGCACGACGGCGTGGTTCGTGACGACCGTGCCGGATGGCGAGGCCGGGTCGGTCCTGACCGGGATGGCGATGTCGACGTTCGCGCCGCCCGCGAGCGTCGCCACCCTGAAGGTGACGGTGCCGGGGACCGCGGGCGTGGTGCCGGAGGCCGGCACCTCGGGGGTGTAGGAGGTCTGGGTGAAGCCGGCGGGCGGCGTCGCCGTCGCCGAGCCGCTCACGTAGGTGGTGCCGAGCGGGAGCGTGTCGGTGACGACCACGTTCGTCGCCTCGACCGTGCCGGTGTTGCTCACCTTGACGTGGAACGGCACCGTCTCCCCGGCCTTCGCGGCTCCACCGTCCGGCGTGTCGGTGAAGGTGATCGAGGGCAGGTCGATCGTGGCGTTGGCGGTGTCCGCGGAGGCCGGGACGAACGGGCCGTCGGCGTCGGCCGGCGCGCCGACCGCGTCGAGGACGGAGGCGTTGGCGGTGTTCGTGTGCGGGTGCGTGGCGCCCGTGCCGTTGCTGGCGATCGAGGCGAAGGTGGGGCGGGCCTGGTAGGTCAGCGTGGTCGAGGCGCCCGCGGCGAGGCCGTTGTTCGTGGCCCAGGTGAGCTGGTCACCGGCACTGTTCGTGGCGACCGTCGGCTCGGAGGTCACGCCGCTCGTGAAGGCCGAAGTCCCCGGCTCGTAGGTCCAGTTCTTCGGGAGGGTGTCGGTGATCGTGAGCTTCGTCGCCGCGGCGGTCGCGGAGGTGTTCGTGACCACGACCCGCCACGTGAACGGGTGGTCGATCTGGCCGGGCGCGGTCTTCGGGAAGCCGCTCGCGCCGGTCGTCTTGACGATCGACAGCGACGGGTGGTCGTACTTCACCGTGGTCGAGTCGGCGAGGGTCGGGTAGTTCGCGACCGAGTAGTTGCGGTAGACGAACGCCGTGCCGCCGTGGGCCGCGCGCGTCGCCCCGGAGAGGCCGTAGGCGGCCTGCAGGTTGGCGGTGTTCGTGAACGTGGTCCCCTGGTGCATGGTCGTCACCGCGGGGAGCGAGGCGGTGTAGTCGACCGACACGGACGCGCCCGGCGCGAGGCCCGCCGACCCGACCGACCATGCGATGAAGTCGCCGGGGCCGGTCCACGGATGGCCACCGTTTGCGAGCGTGTTCGCGGTCGTCGAGAGCCCGGAGGACATCTGCACGTTCGTGATGCGCGCGTCCGGGGTGTCCTTGATCGTGATGTCGTACGCCGGCTGGTCGCCGCTGTTCGTGATCGTGATCTTGTAGCGGAGGGTGTCGCCGTCGTGGACGGTGAGCGGCCCGTCGACGTACGTGAAGTTGTTGACCGCCTCGGTCTTGTCGACCTTGAGGACCGGCTCGACGACGGTGAAGGCTGCGGCGGCCGTCGGGGAGCTGTCGTCGAAGACGTACGTGAGCGACGGCGGCGACGCCGACGAGAACGGGAAGACCTGCTTGTTCGTGCGGTTGCTCGAGACGACCGCGGGCACCGTGCCGGCGTTCGTGCGCACGATCGGCGTGCCCGGCGCGCCGCTGCCGCGCTTCGTGGCGAGGAGGTGCGCCGTGAACGGCAACGAGATCACGCGCGGCGCGGTCGTCGTGGTCGTGAGGTCGCCGAGATCCCAGCCGACGACCTGCGAGTTCGCGTTGCCCGAGACGATGTCGTACTTGTTGAACTGCGGCGTGGCGCCGACGCCGACGCAGCCCGACGTGCACTGGTCGAAGCCGTGGCTGTCGAAGACCATCGAGTCCGGGAGCGTCGCGCTCACGTAGACGTCGTAGAGCTTCGTGTTCGCGGGGATCGTGACCGTGAGGGTGTAGGTCTGCTGCTGGGCAGGCGTGAGCGTGGTGAGCGCCGGCGAGATCGCGACGGTGGCGGCGGCCGCGTTCACCGAGAGCGACTTCGAGTCCGTGTAGCCGGTGGTGCGGGCCGTGCTCGCCGCCGTGCGCTCGCCCGCGACGGTGCCGGGGAGGCTGGTGGTCGTGCCGACGACCGACGAGGTGAGCGGCGTGCCGCCGGTGACC
>JAVHXX010000383.1 GCA_031119595.1 Patulibacter sp.
GCGCCGCGCCGGCGGCCGTCGCCGACCCCCACACCCCCGACGGCCTCGTCGCGGCGCCGCTCGCGCTGCTGCGCTGACGCGGGGCCGTCAGGCCGCGGGCCGGCGTCAGCGCCAGGGTCGCGTGAACTCCGCCAACCTCGCGCTGATCGACTGCACGTCGTCGAGTTCGCCGGTGGCGATCGCGATGATGAAGTCGTAGGCCTCGTCATTGGTGAACGTGAGTCGCAGGCCGTTCAGACCGTAGAAGGCGATCAGGCCGCCGAGGGCCAGGCGCTTGTTGCCGTCGACGAGAGGGTGGTTCCGCGCGAGCGAATGCACGAGCGCCGCAGCCTTCTCGTGGATCGACGCATACGCGTCGGTTCCGAACGCCGTCGCCTGGGGCCTCGCGGCCGCCGATTCGAGCAAGCCGTGGTCGCGGACCTCAGGCGCCTCGCCGATCGCGCGCTCGGCGACGTGGAGCAGCGCAGCGGCGTCGAGGAAGATCACTCGCCGAGGCGCCGCAGCGCCTCGCTGTACCGGGGGAGTTCTTCGTCGAGCACCTGGTCCAACAGCTCTCGGGTGCTGGTGCGCTCGACGTATTCGCGCACGGCGGCCCGCGCGACATCCTGCATCGACCGTCCTTCACGGGCGGCGCGCAGGCGGAGCGCTTCGGTTTCGTCGTCGGTGAGCCGGAGGGTCATCGCCATACGACGATGGTATCGCGGGTGATACCGCGTGTCGACGAACTGGGCCGAGCCGCCTCGCGCCCCTACGCCGTGCTGCTGGGCGTGGTCCGCGTCGCGGCGATCGGGCCGTCGTCCGCGAGGCGCACGCAGTTCTTGCCCTGGTACTTCGCGCGGTAGAGCGCGGCGTCGGCGTCGGCGATGAGGGAGGCGGGATCCGGGGCGGTCTCGCCCATGAGGGCCACGCCGAACGAGGCCGTGACGGTGATGTGCTCGCCGGAGGGGCCCACGACCTCGACCTCCTCGACCGCGCGCCGCATGCGCTCGGCGAGGCGCGCGCACTCGTGCATGTCGGCGTCGCTCACGACCACGGCGAGCTCCTCGCCGCCGTAGCGGGCCGGCTCGTCGGTGTTGCGGCAGGTGTCGCGGAGGGCGCCGGCGACGCTCCGCAGCACCTGGTCGCCGACCTGGTGGCCGTAGCGGTCGTTGACGGCCTTGAAGTCGTCGATGTCGAGGAGGATCAGACCGACCCGCGTGCCGGTCTCGAGGAAGCGGTCGTGACCGTCGCTGACGAGCTCCTGGAACCGGCGGTGGTTCGCGAGCCCGGTGAGGTCGTCGGTGAGGGCCTGGCGGTGCAGGGACGCGTGCCGGGCGACGTTGCGTGCCGCGACGCTCGCCTGCTCGCACAGGTATCCGAACAGCTGGCGCTCCTCGGCGGTGAACTCGTGCGAGTTGCGGGCCACGGCGACCACGCCGCCGGCCTCGACGTCGCCGACGGGCGCCGCCATCGCGTAGACGCCGCTGACGATCGCGTGCGCGAGGGTCTGGCCGTTGACGGCGCGATCCTCCACGGCGGTGAGCAGGGGCGTGTTGCGCTCGTCCTCGTGGATGGTCACGCGGTGCGTCATCTGGCGGCCCAGACCGGTGGGGGCACTCGCGCGGGCGGCATCGGCGTCGACCGCCTCGACCGCGGCACGCGTGGTGATGGTGAGGAGGGCGTCGAGGTCGAGGGTGGAGGCGAAGGCGTCGCCGATGCGGTGCACGGCGGCGCGCAGTCGGGTGCGTTCACGGGTCACGGTGCGCAGCTGCTGGCGGGCCTCCTCCTGGCGCTTCGCGCGCTCGGCGCCGGCGAGGGCGAAGAGGACCACGAGCGGGAGGAGCGCGAGCGGCGCCCAGATGGTGGCCTCGCTGGCGAGCGCCGCGGCGACGCCGATCGGGGTGAGGAGCGTGTCGACGACCCACACGAGCAGGAACGGCCGGAGCGGGAAGCGGGTCTCGCCGCGGGTGCGCCAGCGCTCCGCCATCCACGAGGCGGCGGCGTCGAGGGCGATCTGGGCGGCGACGGCGGCGACGACGGTCCACGGGCGCACGTCGAGGCCGGGCGAGCTCGCGAGCACGAAGACCGTGGCAGGGCCGAGCGAATAGAGCGCATCACCGCCGTTGAGCAGGACGCGTTTTCGGCTGCCGCCGGAGATCGTCGCGGCGATCAGTCCGGAGACGGACAGCGCGAGGAAGACCAGGATCGGCGCGAGCGCGGGCGGCCCGAGGATGAGCAGCGGCAGCAGCAGCATCTGCGTCGGGATGGCCACCGCGACGTCGATCGGGAAGCCGATCCGCGAGGTGATCGCGAACGCGACGGTGAGCGCGCCGAGGAGCCACGGATGCTCGATGTGGGTCGGTCCGAGGAGGGCGAGGGCGATCGCCGCGACGACGAAGAACGCCATCGTGGCGACCTCGCTGGAGAGATCGCGGATCGACGCGTGATCCGCCGCCTCGCGGCGCTCGTTCTGGGCGGCGACCTCGAGGTCGAGATACGACAGTTCAGTGTCGTCGTCGTGCACGGGCGAGACGCTCAGCGGTCCGGACGGGGTGTGGTGAACGTCATGTGCAGAGAAGATCGCGCTCGGTACCCAGGGAATCGGTGCACCGGTTCGCATCTTGAGCGTATGGAACGAGGCCTGATCGCGTGCGTGAGACGCAGCGACCAGGCCTCGAAGCCGGGTACTCAGCCGTTACGACGGGGCATTGAATTGTTCCTCGGAGGGGGACGTGGTACCGGAGCACCACTGCTGGACGGGGGATAGACCCAGGAACCACCTGGATCCAAGCTCAGGAACCACCTGAACTGTGCTCCAAACTAATCTGACAACGCCGCGCGCGCAAGTCGTCCATACGCGGCTGCAACCGGAATGCCGGGGCGTCAGACTGGACGGATGACCGACGTGACCGCTCGATCACCTGCCGGTTTCGGGAGGAACGACCTTTCCGCTCCGCTCATCGCCGCGCTCACCGATTACGGCCCGGGACCGTACGCGGCGCTGCTCCAGGCGTCTGCGCGCTACCCGAGCGCGCCCCACGCCACCTGGCTCGACCTCGACCACGGCATCGCCCTCGGGGACGTCCGCGGCGGGGCGCTCACGCTCCGCCGGACCATCCCCTCGTTGCCACCATGCGTGTGCGTGGCGGTCGTCGATCCCGGGGTCGGGACCTCCCGCCGGGCCGTGGCCCTCTCGACCGCCTCGGGCCACCGGCTCGTCGGTCCCGACAACGGCCTCCTGGAACCCGCCGCGCGCCGGCTCGGCGGGGCGGTCGCCCTGGTCGATCTCGGCGAGTCGCCGATCCGCGCCCTCGGCCGGGGGCGCACCTTCGACGGCCGCGACCTGTTCGGGCCGGTCGCCGGGGCCCTCGCGGGCGGCGCCGCGCTGCACGACGTCGGTCAGGAGGCCGACCCCGGCTCGTTGATGGTGCTCGTGCTGCCGAACCCGCGCCGGACCACCCAGGGCCTCGATGTCACCGTGCTCGAGGTCGACCATTTCGGCACCCTCGTGCTCGCGCTCGACGACCAGGTCGAGGCGCTCGGGCCGCTGCCGCCGGTCGGCGCCGCCGGCCGCGTGCGCTCGTCGCTCGGCGGCAGCGCCGAGGTACGGGTCGGCCGGACCTTCGCCGACGTGCCCGCGCACGAGCTCGTCCTCTACCGCGACAGCGACGACGCGCTCGCGCTCGCGCGGCGCGGTGGATCGGCGGCGTCGCTGCTGCACGCCGCCGCGGGTGAGACGCTCACGATCACGTTCGACGAGGACGACAGCGACGACGGTCCGGAGGCCGCATGAGCACCACGCACCACATCGGCGACCCGCACATCCATCTCGAGGAGGCGGAGTCGACCAACGACCTCGCGCGCGAGCTCGTGCGCGACGGCGCGACGCACGGCACGACGGTCTCGGCCGACCGGCAGACCGCCGCCAAGGGTCGGCAGGGGCGCGGCTGGGCCGGCAGCGTGCCGGGGCAGATCGCGGTGAGCGTGGTCGTGCGCGACGGCGTCGACCGGCTCCTGCCGCTGCGCGCGGGACTCGCCGTGGCGCAGCTCGCCGGGCCGAACGCCCGCGTGAAGTGGCCCAACGACGTTCTCATCGACGGCCGCAAGGTCGCGGGCATCCTCGTCGAGCTCGAGGGCGACGCGGCGATCGTCGGGATCGGCGTGAACGCCGCGATCGACGTCACCGAGCTGCCGGACGAGGTGCAGACGCGTGCCGGGTCCCTCGGCCTCCCGCTCGAGGAGCTCGGCGACACCCGTCGCGAACTGCTCGACCTCCTCGCGGACACCCTCGACCTCGCGCCGGCGGAGGTGGTCGCAGCGCTCGCGACCCGCGACGCGCTCGTCGGCAAGACGATCCGGTGGGGCTCGGACGAGGGCGTGGCCGAAGGCATCGCCGAGGACGGCAGCCTGATCGTGCGTGCCGAAGATGGCGAGCAGGTCCTGCTCGACGGCGGCGAGGTGCACCTGCTCTAGCGAGCGGGCGCGGCCGCGCGGAGTCCTACTCGGCCGACGCCTCGGCGGCGTCCGCCGGCGTGTGGGCCGCGGTCTTGCGCGGGGCGCGCGGCGTTGCGGCGGTGGTCTTCGCCGGGGGCGCCTTCGACTTCACACATCGGCGTCGCCTGCGGGTTGACG
>JAVHXX010000010.1:0-19113 GCA_031119595.1 Patulibacter sp.
CGTCCGAGGTGGTCGGCCAGGGTGTGCTCGTCGACCACGACCTTCTGGCCGGGGTCGTTCTCGCCCAGCTGCGTGGCCACCTTGCGGAACACCTTGGCGATCAGCCGCTCGAGCTGACGCACGCCGGCCTCCCGCGTGTGGTTGGCCGCGATGACGCGCAGGGCGTCGTCGGTGACCTCCACCTCGTCGGACGTCAGCGCGGCCCGTTCCAGCTGCCGTGGCACCAGGTACTGACGCGCGATCGCGACCTTGTCGTCCTCGGTGTAGCCGTCGAGGGTGACGAGCTCCATGCGGTCGAGCAGTGCCGTCGGGATGGACTCGACGACGTTGGCGGTCGCGAGGAACAGCACGTCGGACAGGTCGAGGTCGAGGTCGAGGTAGTGGTCGCGGAACGTGTGGTTCTGCGCCGGGTCGAGCACCTCGAGCAGCGCCGCCGACGGATCGCCGCGGTAATCCGCGCCGACCTTGTCGACCTCGTCGAGCAGGATCACCGGGTTCATCGTGCCCGCGTCCTTGAGGGCGCGCACCAGGCGCCCCGGGAGCGCGCCGACGTAGGTACGCCGGTGGCCGCGGATCTCCGCCTCGTCACGCACGCCGCCAAGCGACATCCGGACGAACTCGCGGCCCGTGGCCCGCGCGATCGACTCGCCGATCGACGTCTTGCCGGTGCCGGGAGGCCCGATGAGCGTGAGGATCGCGCCCGACTTGCGGTCGGCCTCGATGCCACGGTCCTGGCGGAGCTTGCGCACGGCCAGGTACTCGGTGATCCGGTCCTTGACGTCGTCGAGGCCGGCGTGGTCGGCGTCGAGCACCTCACGGGCGCCCGTCGGGTCGAGATTCTCGTCGGAGTAGCTGCCCCACGGCACGTCGAGGAGCACGTCGAGGTAGGTCCGGATGGTCCCGGACTCCGCCGACTGCTCGCCCATCCGCTCGAGGCGGCCGAGCTCCTTCAGCGCCTGCTTCGAGACGTCCTCCGGCATGTCGGCGGCTTCGATGCGGGAGCGGTACTCCTCGATGACCGACGAGTCGTCCTCGTCGAGCTCCTTGCGGATCGACTCCATCTGCTTGCGCAGGAAGTACTCGCGCTGCTGCTGATCGGCGCCCTGCTGCACGTCCTCGCGGATGCGCTTGCGGACCTGCATCTCGGCGAGCCGCTGGCGCTGCAGCTGCACGGCGAGCTCCAGGCGCTCGGTCACGTCGACCTTGCGCAGCAGCTCGACCTTGTCCTCGTAGGAGATGTCCGGCGAGTAGCCCGCCGAATCGGCCAGCGCTCCGGCCTCGCTGATGGCGCGCAGGTACGCACCGACGCGGCCGTCGTCGCCACGCAGCTCGAGGATCTCCTCGACCACGGCGCGGTACTCGCGCTCGAGCTGACGGGTCTTGCCGTCGACCGGCTCGGTGTCCGGCTTCTCCTCGACCTCGACGCGCAGTTCGCCGCCCGGGCCGGTGTGCCCCGCGCCGATGAGGGCACGGTGTTCGCCGCTCACCGTGACGGCCTTGCCGCCACCGGGGAGTCGGACGTGTTCGACGACCGAGGCGAGCGTGCCCACCTCGAGGAACTCACCGTCGTGTCGCGGGACGAGCACGACGCGCTCGTCGTCCCCGACCTCGATGGTGAGCGTGAGGCCCATGTTCGGGAAGACCACCACGTCGTCGAGTGGGATCAGCCTCAGGTTCTTGGTTGTCATGAACGAACGACTCCAAAGCAGGTTACGTTTCGTAAGTCACTCTAGTGTCGTCACCACGCCGCTCGGGATGGCGTGCGTTCGTGGCACGCTGGCGCTCGCCGGAGTGCGGTCGCGCGAGTGCGTGCAGCGTTCCGGGCGGCACGCCCGATACGGCGCACCGCCCGGGACCGGGGGAGACGGAGCGTGGGGTCGGCGTTCAGGCCGGGGGCCGGATCGCGCCCTGGAGGCGGGCCGCGTCGTGCGGCTCCGTCTCGGCGGAGGCGCGGGCGTTCGCGCGCTGGAACGCGGCGAGGAGGAAACTCATCGTGGCGAGCACGAGCAGCGTGGTGACGGCCGGACCGAGGCCGAGTCCGTCCTCGCTCGTCGGCCGGGCGAGCGACCAGGCGATGGTCGTGGCGAGCGGGCGCACGAGCACGTAGCCGAGCCAGAACGAGGCCACGGCGCCGGCGAGCAGGCCCTTGTAGGCGGCGTAGATCGCGACGAGGAACGCCGCGAAGATCAATTCGGACCAGCCGTTTCCGAGGGCGAGGCGGTCGTCGACGAGCACGTTGACGGCGCTGCCGAGCGCGGACGTGAGCAGGATCGTGAGCCAGTAGAAGCGCTCACGGCGAGGCGTGCCGATGGCCGCGAGCGACAGGGTGCCCTCGCTGCGCGCCCAGACCATGAGCACGGCGGCGGCGGCGATCGCGAGGATGCCGGCGGTCGCCTCGGGTGGCATGCCGTCCGGTTCGGTGACGCCCACGGTGACGAGTGCACCGGCGGCGCCGACGAGCGCCACGCCGCTCCAGTAGACCGCGGCGATCCGGCGCCCGAGGCGCTGCTGGCCGACGAGTGCGACCCCGGCGATCGCGGCGATCACGAGGCCGGCGCCGAAGGACCCGAGCGAGAGCTGCGAGCGGAGCGCGTCGGCGGCGGTGGCGCCGGTCATCGTCGCGAGGACCGTCATCACCCAGAACGAGGCGGTCGGGTCGGGGACGCGGGTGTCGTGGGTCAGCGGACGCACGGTGCCACCGTTGCACGCCCGACCTGAGCGCCACCTGACTGCACGTGGCCGCTCGACAGCGTTTCGACCGGGGGATCCGAAGGCGGTGGTCCGACCCCGGATCGCCCCGAGGGGGCGCTCAGGCGGGCACGGGTTCGCGCCGCTCCGTGCGATGCCCGACGAGCGGCCGTGCCGCGACGAGCGCCCCGGCGACGAGCAGTCCGGCGAAGATCGTGAGGCTCGTGCTCGCCGAGAGCCACTGGGTGATGAGGCCGAGGCCGACGACCGGGGCCGAGATGCCGAGGTAGCCGGCGAGGAACACCCCGGCGAGCGCTTCGGCGCGCCGATCCTCCGTCGCCACGCCGACGACCGTCGCGATCGCACCCTTGAAGAGGAGTCCGACGCCGGCACCGGTGACGACCCCGCCGACGAGGAACACGCCGAGGCTCGGCGAGGACAGCCACACGGAGAGGATCAGCAGCAGCGGACCGGCGACCATGCCGGCGATGCCGAGCGAGAGCAGCGCTCGCACCGACCGGGCGGCCGCGGCGGTCTGGGCGAGGGCCGCGGCGGTGAAGACGAGGAACGCCGCCGTGCCGGCGAGCGCTCGCGATGCGTGGTGGAGCGTGCCCGCGATGAAGCTGGGCGCGAGCGAGGTGAACAGCCCGAGCGCCGCGAACGCGATGAAGGCGGCGAGGGCCGCCGCCGCGAACGTGGTCCGCGCATCCGCGGGTACCGCGATCGACTGCGGTCGGTAGGGGAGGGCCGGGCGGACGGCGTCCCGGGTCTCGGGGCTGGCGAGGACGGCGACGAGCGCGACGACGAGCGCGACGAGCGCGACGACGTAGGGCGTGGTGAGCGGGCCGCCGACCCACTGCGACAGGACGCCGCCGACGAGCGGTCCGAGCCCGAGGCCGCCGAGGTTCGCCGCGGTTGCGACGGTTTGGGCGCGGCGAGGGGTCGCCCCGGGCCGGCTGGCGGCATGGAGTTCGCCGATCCACGCCGTGGCGGTGGCCGTGATGATGCCGACGCCGAGCCCGCCCACGAACCGGGCCAGCAGGAGACCCGGCAGGGCGCTCCAGGTCAGGAAGATCGCGGCGCTGACGATGTTCAGGAGGATCGCCGGGACCATCCAACGCCGACGCCCGTGGCGGTCCGACAGGTGCCCGGCGAGGAAGAGGCTGGTGACGACGCCGACGGCGTACGCCGAGAAGATCAGCGTGATCGTGAGCGAGGAGAACCCGTCCCGGGCGCGATAGAGGGCGTAGAGCGGCGTCGGGATCGCGGAGAACGCCATCACGACGAGGAACGCGTAGGAGACGGCCCAGAACCCGGCGGCGTGCCGCGGGCCGGTGCGGGATGCGGAGGTCACGGTGCGCATGGGCCACATCCTGCGCTTCCCGGCCATCACCTGCAACGCAAATCGATGCTGTCAGTCATCACCATTCGCGATAGCGTGGTGGATCGTGAACCTGCGGCACCTCGAGACGTTCCTCGCCGTCGCCGAGACGTCGTCGTTCTCGCGCGCTGCCGATCGGCTGCATGTCGTGCAGTCGGCGGTCTCGGCGGGGATCCGCAGCCTCGAACGGGAGCTCGGCGCCCCGCTCTTCGCACGCGGCCCGCGCGGTGCCGACCTCACGGACGCCGGCCGGGCCCTCGTGCCGGAGGCCCGCGCGACCCTCGCCGCCGCGACGGTCGCGCGCGACGCCGTCCGCAGCACCGTCGCCGGGGTCACGGGCTCGGTGACGCTCGGCATCATGCAGTCGATGCGGCCGCCCGCCCCCAACGTGGCGTCGGTCCTCGCGGCGTTCGGGCGCTCGCATCCGCGCGTCGACGTGCGGGTCCGGCACGGTGGTGGCTCGCTGATGATGGCCGAGCAGATCGCCGACGGCCGTCTCGATCTCGGTTTCCTCTCGGCGGTCGAGGCTCGCTCCGACCTCGACCTGATCCCACTCAGCCGGCAGCCCATCCAATTCGCCTGCAGCACCGAGCATCCCCTCGCCGATCGCGCGTCGATCGACCTCGACGCGGTCGCCGGGGAGGTCTGGGCCGATCTGCCGCGGCGGTGGGGGACCCGCGAACTCAACGACCACGCGTTCGCGGCGGCCGGAGCCACCCGGTCGATCGCGTACGAGATCAACGACACCTCCACGCTCGTCGAGTTCGTTCGCCACGGGCTCGCGGTGACGATGCTCCCGCAGTCGCTCATCGGAGACCGCGAGGGGATCGCCTCCATCCCGGTCGACCGGCACCAGCCGACGTTCGAGATCTCGATCGCGTCACCGGCGAATCGTCGGCAGGGGCCGGCCGCACGGGCGCTCCTCGAGGAGATCCTCACGGCTCACCCGCCACTCGGCCCGGCCTGAGCGCGACGCCGCGCGGCCGACCGTCGCCGGCGCGCGGCGCCCCGACCGATGAGTTTCGGTGCGCGCGGCGGTCAACCCCTTCGAGCGCGACCACACCGCGCACCCCGACCGCCTCCGAGGATCCCATGAGCTCCAATCCGTCCACGCCACCCCCGAACGCCGCGGACCGCACCCGCTGGATCGCGCTCTACGTGCTCTGCACCGGCGTGCTGATGATCGTCCTCGACGTCACCGTCGTGAACGTCGCGCTGCCGTCGATCCAGCAGTCGCTGGGATTCACGCAGTCGAGCCTGGCGTGGGTCGTCAACGCCTACCTCGTGCCCTTCGGCGGGCTCCTCCTGCTCGCCGGCCGCCTGAGCGATCTGCTGGGGCGGCGCCGCCTCTTCCTCGGCGGCCTTGCGATCTTCGTCACCGCCTCGGCGCTGTGCGGCGTCGCGCAGAGCGAGACCTGGCTGATCGTCGCCCGGTTCGTCCAGGGCATCGGCGGCGCGCTCACCTCGGCCGTCGTGCTGGGGATGATCGTCACGATGTTCCCGGATCCCCGTGAGCAGGCGAAGGCGATCGGCACCTTCACCTTCGTGGCGGTCGCCGGCGGTACGATCGGCCTGCTCGTCGGAGGCGTGCTCACCGAGGCGATCAACTGGCACTGGATCTTCTTCGTGAACGTGCCGATCGGCGCGGCGACGGTGGTGCTTGCCCAGCGGCTCGTCCCGGCGGACGAAGGCGCCGGCTTCGACGGCGGCGCCGACCTTCCCGGCGCGGTCCTCATCACCTCGGCGCTGATGCTCGGCGTCTACACGATCGTGAAGGCCGCGGACGACGGCTGGACCTCCACGCGCACCCTGGTGATGGCTGCGGTGGCCGTCGCCCTCCTGCTCGCGTTCGTCCTGCGTGAGTCGACGGCGAAGGCGCCACTGATGCCCCTCTCGATCTTCCGCGCCCCGAACGTCGCCGGAGCGAACCTCACCCAGGCGCTCACGATGGTCGGGATGTTCGGGATCGGCTTCCTGGCCGCGCTCTACCTGCAGCGCGTCCTCGGGTACGACCCACTCCAGGTCGGGTGCGCGTTCCTCCCGTCGACCCTCGTCATGGGCGCGCTCTCCCTGCGGTACTCGGAGAAGATCGTGGTGCGGTTCGGGGCGGTGCGCGTCGCGCTGGTCGGCCTCGCGCTCACCGCCGCGTCGCTCGCGATCTTCGCCACGGTCCCGGTCGACGGGCAATACGTCTCCGACCTGCTCCCGGCGATGGTCCTCCAGGGACTGGGCGCCGGCCTCGCGTTCCCGGCACTGATGATGCTCTCGATGTCGGGCGCGGCACCCGAGCAGGCCGGGCTCGCGTCCGGGCTCGTGAACACCACCCAGCAGGTCGGCGGGGCGCTCGGACTCGCCGTCCTGGCGACGCTCTCGGCGACCCGCTCCGACCATCTCGTCGCGGCCGGCAGGTCCCAGGCGGCAGCCCTCACGGGCGGCTACCACCTGGCGTTCGTGATCGGCGGGGCGTGCGTCGTCGCGGCGATGGTCGTCGCAGCCCTCACGCTCCGCGCTCCGGACATGTCCGGAGCGCCGACCGCCGAGGCGGCGTCAGACCTCGATCTCGGAGCCGAACGAGACGACCTTGTCGTGGGGTAGCCCGAAGTACTCCACGCGCCCGGCGCCGTTGCGCTCGAGCGAGATGAAGAGGCGCTTGCGCCACAGCGCCATCCCGCCGGGCGTCTTCGACTCGGCGAGCGTCACGCGCGAGAGGAAGTAGGAGGCGTTCTCGAGATCGAGGGTCATCCCGAGACGGTCCTCGATCATCGCGAGCGTCTCCGGCACGTGCGGCCGGTCCTGGAAGCCGTACTTCGCCTTCACCAGCACGATGCCGTCGTCCGGGATGACGACGGTGTCGACCTCGCAGCGGGCGTCCGGGGTCACGTGGGGCACGCCGACGGTCTCCACGTTGAAGACGACCACCTGCTCATGCAGCACGTGGTTGTGCTCGACGTTGAACCGCATCGCGAGCGGGGTCCGCTCGGGATCGGCGTTGAGGAAGACGGCGGTGCCCGGGACACGGATCGGGGGATCGTCGGAGGCGTCGAGCGCGAGGACGAAGTCGGTGAGCGAGCCCTCCTCCTCGGCGCGCCTCGCGGCGACGGAGAGCTGGCCGCGCCGCCAGGTCATCAGCACCACGAAGATCACGCCGGCGATGACGAGCGGGAACCAGCCACCCGTGACGACCTTCGTGAGGTTCGCGAGGAAGAAGGCGAGGTCGACCGTGAGGAAACCGACGACGCCGACGGCGACGAGCCAGACGGGCTTCTGCCACAGCATCCGGACGACCACGAAGAAGAGGATGGTGTCGATCGCGAGCGTGCCCGTCACGGCGATCCCGTACGCGGAGGCGAGGTGCGTGGACGAGCCGAACCCGACCACGAGGCCGAGGATCGCCACGTAGAGACCCCAGTTGATGACGGGCACGTAGATCTGGCCGACCTCGTGCCGCGAGGTGTGGCGGATCGTGAGGTACGGCAGGAAGCCGAGGCGCACGGCCTGCCGGGTGACCGAGAACGCGCCGGAGATCACGGCCTGTGAGGCGATCACGGTCGCCGCCGTGGCGAGGACCAGCAGCGGGATGAGGAGATCGTGGGGGACGAGGCGGTACAGCGGCGACTCGATCGCCGACGGATCCTTCAGCAGGAGTGCGCCTTGGCCCATGTAGTTCAGGAACAGCGCCGGCATCACGAACAGGAACCACGCGCGGCGGATCGGGGAGCGGCCGAAGTGGCCCATGTCGGCGTAGAGCGCCTCGGCGCCGGTCACCGCGAGCACCACGGAGGCGAGCGCGAGGAACGCCATCTTCGGTTCGTCGACGAAGAACGCGACGGCGTAGTGGGGTGAGAGCGACTGGAGGATCGCCGGCTCGTGGACGATCTTCGCGATGCCCATCACGCCGAGGACCCCGAACCAGAGTCCCATCACCGGCCCGAAGGCGCGCCCGACGACACCGGTCCCGAACCGCTGGATGAAGAACAGACCCGTGAGGATCGCCACGGCGATCGGCACGACGTAGTCGGCGAGCCCGGGCGCGGCGAGCTTCAGCCCCTCGACCGCGGACAGCACGGAGATCGCGGGCGTGATCATGCCGTCGCCGTAGAAGAGCGCCGCCCCGAAGATCCCGAGCGCGACGAGCCCGAAGGTGGCCTTCGGGCTCCTCACGGGCAACGCCTCGACCTTCGCGATGAGGGCCATGATGCCGCCCTCGCCGTCGTTGTCGGCGCGCATGATGAACGTGACGTACTTGAGCGAGACGATGATCGTGATCGACCAGAAGATCAGGCTGAGCACGCCGTAGACGTGCGCGTGGGCGATCGCGAGCTTGTGCGGCCCGTCGAACGTCTCCTTCATCGCGTAGAGCGGGCTCGTGCCGATGTCGCCGAAGACCACGCCGAGGGCTCCGAGGGTGAGCGCCGCGCCGCTGCTCTTCGCATGGATGCTCACCGGGGCGGCCGGCGGCGGCGCGTCGCCGGGTGCCCCATCCAGCGTGCCCGGCACGCCCTCGGACGCGACCGCTGCGGCGGCAGGGGAGGCGGGATCGCCCTCGGAGGCCGGGGCTGCGTCGGGCGATGCCATGGCCGGGATCTTGCCGTGCTCGCAGGCGGAGCACGCTCCGGATCACGAAGCCTGGCGCGCGCCGACCGATGAGTTCGCGTGCGCATGGGAGTCTGGCCTTCCGAACCCCAAGGGAGCAGGACCATGTTCAAGGACACCCAGACCTTCAGCGGCTTCTCCGTCGACGACCTCGACGCCGCGAAGGCCTTCTATGCCGACACCCTCGGCCTCGAGGTCGAGGTGACCGAGATGGGTGGCCTGATCCTGAGCCCCGGCACGCCCCGGGCGACCTGGGTCTACGTGAAGCCGAACCACGAGCCCGCGACGTTCACGATCCTCAACTTCCAGGTGGACGACGTCCACGCGACGGTGCGGCAGCTCGTCGAGCGGGGCATCACCTTCGAGCGCTACCCGGGGATGGACGAGAAGCAGACGCCCGACGGCGTGTTCACCGGCGGCGGCCCGCTCATCGCGTGGTTCACGGACCCGGCGGGGAACATCCTGAGCGTGATCGAGCACGGCGTCTCCGCGTGAGCGACCGGCGGCGGCACGCCTCCGCGCGGGTCATCGCCTCAGCGGATCCGGCAGGCGGGGCCCGTCCATGATCGCTCCGGCCTGCTTCACGTTGCGCAGGACGGGAGACACCTCGACGCCCCGGATCCCCGGCAGCGAACCGAGCTGGCGGGTCACGTACCGGTAGAGCTCGTCGACGTCGCGACACCGGACCCCGGCGAAGAGGTTCGCGTTGCCGGAGATCGCGGCGACGAAGGCGCTCTCGTCGTGCTCGGCCACCAGGCTGCCGACCTCTTCGAGATCGCCCGGAGCCACCGTGATCCAGAGCATCGCCGCCACCGGGAACCCGAGCAGTTCGTGAGCGATGTCCACGTCGAGGTACACGCGGCCGCTGTCGAGGAGGGCGTCGAAGCGTCGCGCGGCCTGCGCCGGCGTCAGCCCGGTGGCCTGCGCGAGGTCGGCGTAGCTCGCACGGCCGTCACGGCGCAGGGCGGTGAGGAGCTTCGCGTCGGTCGGTTCGCTCCCGAGGGCCGCGACGTCCACGCCGGCCGTGCGGCGGCGCGACCGCGTGCTGCCGTCCGGGGCGAGCGCCGCGGCCTGCTCCGCCGTGAGCGGGTCGCCGAAAGCGCCCCACTCGGAGGTCGTCGTCACGAACGGCCGCATGATCGCGAGCGGGGCCATCGCGATCACCTGGGCGGTGCGGGGGAGACGGTCGAGGAGCATGCGATCACGCTCCTCGCGCGTGCGCGGACGCACCGAGCAGACCACCTCGGTCCCGCCGGCCGTCATCGACACCCAGGAGACGTCGTCACGGCGGGAGATGAGCTCGGCGAAACTCGTCGCGGAGGCCGGCTGCAGCTGGATCCGGACCATCCAACCCATCCCGGCCCGGTCGGTCTCGGGGATCGCGACGACCTGCACCACGCCCGCTTCGCGGAGCCGGCGGAACCGCCGCGCGACCGTCTGTTCGGAGCTCCCGAGGACCTCGGCGATCCGGCTGAACGAGGCGCGGCCGTCGGACTGGAGCGCGTGAATGATCTGACGGTCGAGTCGGTCGATCGTGATGGTTTCGTGGCTGGGATCCGTCGACATTGGAGGAATGCTACGCATCCGGTCAAAGTGCTGGCGGGCGTTCCCGTCGTGGGCGATGCTCTGTCCATGGCCGGGCCGCCGCTCGCCCGGCACCAAGGCCCAGACCGAAAGGACGGCGCTCCCATGCGCAAATGGCTCCCACTGCTGGCGGTGTCGCTCGGCACCTTCATGCTCCTCATCGACGTCACCATCGTGAACGTCGCCCTGCCCTCGATGGCGACGGGGCTCCACGCCTCGTTCACCGACCTCCAATGGGTGGTCGACATCTACGCGCTGGCCCTGGCCGCGCTCCTCCTCGGTGTCGGATCGCTCGCCGATCTCTTCGGGCGTCGCCGGCTCTACGTCGGCGGACTCGTCCTGTTCGCGGTGGCCTCCGCCGTGTGCGGCGCCGCCCCCGACGCGACCACGCTGATCGTGGCTCGCGCGGTGCAGGGCATCGGCGCGGCAGCGATGTTCGCGACGACGATCGCCCTCATCGCCCAGACCTATCGCGGCAAGGACGCCGGGATCGCCTTCGGGGTCTGGGGTGCCGTCAGCGGCGCCGCCGCCGCGCTCGGACCGATCACCGGCGGCCTGCTCACCGAGGCGATCTCGTGGCGGTGGGTGTTCTTCGTGAACCTGCCCATCTCCATCGCCGCAGTCGTGCTCACGCTGCGGGCCTTCGAGCAGGCCCGTCCCCGGTCGCGGCCGAAGATCGACGTCCCCGGCATCGCGGTGTTCACGGCTGCGGCGAGCATGATCACCTACGCCCTGATCCGCGCGAACGACGCGGGCTGGACCTCCGCAGAGACCCTCGGCCTCATCGGCGCCGGCGCGGTCGCCCTCGCCCTGTTCGCGGTGATCGAGTCGCTGACCACGCAGCCCATGCTCGACCTCCGTCTCCTGAAGCGGGGATCGTTCACCGGCGTCGTGGTCGGCGCGGCCTTCCTGTCGGCGTCGGCGTTCGCGAGCCTGGCCTACACGTCGATCTGGCTCCAGTCGGTCATCGACCTCTCGCCGATCGAGACCGGCCTCGTGATGCTGCCGCTGAGTGCGAGCGCCTTCGCGGTGTCCGCCGGGATCGGGCGGTTCCTCCACGACTCCAATCCACGCTGGATCATCAGCGGCGGGGTGCTGCTGATCGGCATCGGCAGTTTGCTCCAGGCGAACCTCGATGCCTCCTCGAGCTGGGGTGCGCTCACCATCGGCCTGCTCTTCGTGGGCGTCGGGGTGGGGTTGGCGAGCCCGACGCTCGTCTCGACCGGCATGGGCGCCGTGCCCCGCGAGAACGGTGGCATGGCGTCCGGTGCGGTGAACACGGGGCGCCAGCTCGGCTTCGCGCTCGGGATCGCGGTCCTCGGAGGCGTGTTCCAGAGCAGCATCCAGCACCACCTGGCCGACGGTGGAACCCGGGGTGCGGACGCGCTCGGCAAGGCCGTGAGCGGCGGCGGCGCGCAGGGCGTCCTGGCCCAGGTCCCGGCGGCGCAGCACGCTGCCCTCGACCATGCGATCCGGTCCGCGGTGGCCGGTGGCCTGCAGACCACGTACCTCGTCGCCGGCGGCGTCGGGATCGTCGGAGCCGCGATCGTCGCCCTGCTCGTGCGTCGCCCGTCGCCCGCCCCGTGGGAGGCGAAGGAGCAGGCCGAGGCCGAGGTGTCCTCGGCTGCCGGTGACGCGCTCACCCTCGAAACGGCCTGAGTCGCAGACCGCTGGTATCGCCTGCCGGCCCGTTCGGCGGGCGGTACCAGGGGACACCGCCTGCCGGCGCGGATATGGTGCGTCGGGCATGCCGGACGCCGACCACTTCGCCGCCCTCGGCCTGCTGGACGGGCTCGAGGGCGCGGCGCGCGAGGAGCGCATCGAGCTCCTCCAGTACCTCCGCGACGACTACGAGCTCAGTGACGAGGCGATGGTCCGCTCCACGCTGGCGGGCACGATCGTCCTCGCGGCCGCCGGGCGGCGCGTCGGCACGGGCGAGCTCTACAGCGCCCGCGACATCGCCCGCGAATCGGGCATGAGCGTCGAGCTCCTCACCGAGCTCGTCCGCGCGAGTGCGCTCCCGGCGCCGCTCGACCCCGACGCGATCGTCTATTCGGAGACCCACCTCGAGGTCGCCCGGTCGATCGAGGCGTTCGTCCAGGCCGGGATCCAGCCCGAGCAGATGCTCAATATCGCCCGGGTCCTCGGACGTGGTCTGGCTCAGGCCGCCGACCTCATGCGCCAGACCGTCATGGAACTCGCGATCGCTCCGGGCGTGTCGGAGCACCAGCTGTCGGAGACCTACGCGAACGCCTCCGCGGGGCTGGCGCCGATGCTCGGCCCGCTCGTCGAACAGCTCCTGCGCCTCCACCTCCACAACGCCGTCCGCGACGAGATCGTCACGGAGGCCGAGCGCGAGGCGGGCGAGTTGCCCGGCGCCCGCGACGTGACCGTCGCGTTCGCCGACCTCGTCGGGTTCACGAAGCTCGGCGAGCAGCTTCCTCCCGGCGAGCTCGAGGCCGTGGCCGACCGGCTCGTGGTCCTCACGGGCGAGATCGTGGCGTCGCCGGTACGCCTCGTGAAGTCCGTCGGCGACGCCGTCCTGCTCGTCTCCTCGGACACCCGCGCCCTGCTCGAGACCGCGCTCGTCCTCCTCGACCGTGTCGAGGCGCAGGGCCGCGACTTTCCGCAGGTGCGCATCGGGCTCGCGCACGGTCCGGCGGTGACCCGCGCCGGCGACTGGTTCGGTCGGCCGGTCAACCTCGCGAGTCGGATCACGGGCGTGGCCCGGGCAGGGTCCGTGGTGACCGACCGGGCGACCCGCGACGCCATCGGGTCCGACGACTCCGTGACGTGGTCGACGGTGGGGGACCGTCGCCTCAAGGGGATCAGTTCGGGCGTGCGCCTCTACCGCGCGCGCCGCGCCGAGACCGGTTGAGCACGGCCTGCCGGACACGGCGGATCCGTGATGCGGCGGTGAACCGACTCCGGGTGGGCGATCCGGCTGGCACACTCCCGGCATGACCAACGTCACCTGGGGAGCGCCCTCCAACCGCACCGGGCTGGGTGACGAACGCGTCCGCGGGGTCGGCTTCGTCGTCGTGATGGCCGCCGTCATGTGGGTCATCGAGGTCGTGAACGCGACGAGCGGCGGCGACCTCGACCGGTACGGGATCCGGCCGCGGCATTTCGCCGGCCTCGACGGGATCGCCTTCGCGCCGTTCCTGCACGCGAGTTGGCACCACCTCATCGGCAACACCGTCCCGTTCGTGATCCTCGGGGCGATCATCGCGCTCAGTGGGCTCGCGCGGATCATCGCCGTCACGGTGATCGTCGCCCTCGTCGGTGGCCTCGGCACCTGGCTGATCGCCCCGGCGAACTCGATCCACATCGGCGCCAGCGGCGTGGTCTTCGGCTACGCTACCTATCTCATCGCGCGGTTCTGGTACTCCCGCGAGACGATCCACATCGTCGGCGGGATCGTGGTCATCGCGATCTGGGGCGCGACACTGCTCGGCGGGCTGATCCCGCACGACGGCATCTCATGGCAGGGGCACCTGTTCGGCGGCGTCGGCGGGGTGGTCGCGGCGGCGGTCCTCGACCGTCGCACACGCCCGTAGCGCACCCTTCCCCGCGGGAGGAGCCGTATCACGTGACGCATCAAGCGCCTGCGCGCCCGACCGCGAAGGGTTCGGGGACCCTCATTTCGCCCGGATCCCCGGACTGAGTGGAGATTCCGCTTCGGAGGGGTATCGCATGTCGTAGCGGCGCGTCCCCCCGCCGGAGGCCTGCACGTCCAACGGCCGTGATCAGCGCCCGGCGGCGTGACGATCGACCGCCCATGAGCACCTCATTTCCTCCGCTGTCGGTACGCGTGCCGATCGGGCTCGCGTTCGTGGCGACGATCGGGTTCGGCGTGATGGCGGCGCCGGCCCAGGCCCGGCGCCGACGTCGCGAGTCGCTGCCGACCGTCACGAGCGTCCTGCCGACGTCGGCGTCGCTCAACGACATCCTCGTGATCAAGGGCAAGGACTTCCGGGCCGGTACCGCCAAGGACACGGTGCTGTTCCGCAAGGCGAGCGGCGGCTCGTTCATCTTCGCGCCGACCCTCGCCGCGACCACGACCTCGATCACGCTCCGCGTACCGCAGAGCGTCGTCGATGCCCTCGACACCGCGAACGGCGTCGCGAAGGCCACGCGCTTCCAGCTGCGGGTGATTGCCGGCCGCACCGGTGCGCTCACGTCCGTCGAGCGGCCGCCCCTGATCCTCCCGGCGTCCGTCGCGACGGACAGCCCGACGAAGGACACCGACGGCGACGGCATCCCGGACAGCATCGACCCCGACGACGACAACGACGGCCTCTCCGACGCGCTCGAGGCGCAGATCGGCACGGATCCCGACAAGGTCGACACGGACGGCGACGGCGTGTGGGACAGCTTCGAGTTCGAGTCGGCGCTCGACCTGAACGGTGCCGCGCTGCCCTACCCGGGGAAGAAGCCGTGGCCGAATCCGCTCGACGGCAGCGACGCGAACGACGACTTCGACGGCGACGGGCTCACCATGGCGCAGGAGTCCAAGCTCTGGATGGCGGCCGGGCATCCCTTCCCGCTCAACTACTCCGACGGCACGCAGTACGCGCCGAGCCCCGACGTCGACGGACTCGACGTCGACGCGGTGAAGACCGGTGGACCGGCCGATCTGCGGACCGGGGTGGGGTACCTGTCGGACGACGAGAAGGACTTCGACGGCGACGGTCTCTCGAACTGGTCCGAGTTCAACGGACCGAGCACGCAGGCCTACTGGGCGGCGCTCGACAGCAAGCTCGGGGAGAACCCGTACACCCTGCGGCCGTTCTCCGACCTCGACCCGACCAACCCGGACACCGACGGCGACGGCGTGCTCGACGGCCTCGACGACCAGGACGACGACGGCTGGAACAACCTCTCCGAGCAGTACCGCGCGCCGACATACGCCACGAACGAGATCGCCTACATGGTGAACCCGTTCAACCCGTGCCTCCCGGACTGGCACTCGCCGACGTGCAGCCGCTACGCACCGGTCACCGGCACGGCGTGGACGCCGTTCGACCTGCCGACCCTCCCGACCGCGCCGATCGGGTGGGACGTCAAGGCCGGTGCCCCGACCGACTCCCCGACGCCGGGGTACGTGCCGGCCGGGTGATCCCCACGCGGAGGTCGATCGCGCCGACCCGGCCGCGGTCGACCTCCGTGTCCGGGCGCGCACGGACGGCTGCCCACGCGAGCACCACCCGGCCCGGAGGGTCGGCCCTAGCGTGCGGACCATGAGCACCACATCCACGGTTCCAGCGATCGACCTCGGGGGCGGCGTCTCGATCCCGCAGCTCGGCTTCGGGGTGTTCCAGATCCCGCCGGACGACACCGCCGAGGCCGTCCAACAGGCGCTCGGTGTCGGCTACCGCCACATCGACACGGCCCAGATGTACGGCAACGAGGTCGGGGTGGGCGAGGGGATCCGCGCCGCCGGCCTGGACCGGGCCGACGTCTTCATCACGAGCAAGCTCAACAACGGCTTCCACGAACCCGACGACGCGAAGCGTGCCTTCGAGGAGTCGTTGGCCAAGCTCGGCACGGACCACCTCGACCTGTTCCTCATCCACTGGCCGCTTCCGACCTTGTACGACGGCGACTTCGTGAGCACGTGGAAGGCCCTGGAGTCGTTCAAGGCCGACGGGCGGGCGAAGGCGATCGGCGTGTCGAACTTCCAGGTCGCGCACCTCGAGCGCCTCGCTGCCGAGGCCGACGAGAAGCCTGCCGTCAACCAGATCGAGCTGCACCCGTACTTCCTCAACGACGAGGTCCACCGCTACGGCGAGGCGCACGGCATCCCGACGGAGGCCTGGTCGCCGATCGCGCAAGGCGGCGTCCTCGAGGATCCGGCCATCACGGCGATCGCCGAGCGCGTCGGCCGCACCACCGCCCAGGTCGTGCTGCGTTGGCATGTCGAGCGCGGCCACATCGTCTTCCCGAAGTCGACGACGCCGTCGCGGATCGAGGAGAACTTCGGGCTGTTCGACTTCACCCTCGAGCCAGGTGACATCACCACGATCGACGGGCTCGACCGGGGCGAAGCCGGCCGCACGGGCCCGAACCCGGACACGTTCGATCGCATCCCCACGTAGGACCGGCGACGGGGCCGCGGCGAGTCCTGCTCGCCGCGGCCCCGTCGGTCGCTCGTCGGGTGGTCCGGGTCAGCGCGCCCGGTACGCCACCGACGTGTGCGCGGTCACCGTGCCGCCGGCGGTTCCGCCGACCGACAGTCGGGCGTCGACCACGAGGTGGTAGCTCCCCTTCTTGACCGCCGGGACGGCCCAACTCACCGGCACGGCGCCGGCGGCCGTGATCGACTTCGACACCGTGTGGGTCGCCACGGCGTGCTTGCCGCGCATCACCCGCACGACGACGCCGAGGACGCCGGTGGTGTCGGGGGCGAGCGTGCCGACGGACGCGGTCACGGTGGCGTCCTTCCCGCCCTTGCCGCCGGGCGCGTGGAGCGCCTTCAGCGACAGCTTGGCCGGTGCCTTCGCCTTGTTCTTGACGGTGATGCGCTTCGTCTTGCCGCTCTTGCCGCGGATGGTGACCGCGACCGCGCTCATCGCGCTTCCGATCGGCGACGCGGTGACCTTGTCGCCGCCGGCGATCGGGATGGCCGGTGAGACGAACCGTTGCGGTCCGGCGTTCTGGTCGATGTCGGTGAGCGTGAACGAGAACGTCGTGGGGTCGCCCTGGTGCTGGTAGGACAGCGTCCCGCCGGCGGTGATGCCGGCGGCGTCCTTGCCGCCCTTGTCGACGTGCGTCTGGATCGTCGCCGTCTGCGCCGACGCCGGACCGGCCGCGGGACCGTCGTCCATGCGAGCGGCCTTCCCGGTGTCCGGCACCGTCGCGACGGTCATCGTCAGCGGGCGGTCCTGGCCGCTCGCGAACGTGAGACCGTTGCCCTGCGCGTTGCCGCCGGCCTGGTCGACGACGCCGGGCTTCGTGGAGACGCCGGAGACGACGCCGGCGAATCCACTTCCGCTCACGGCCGCGTCGTAGGTGCCGTTCTTGGCGCCCGTGATCGTGTCGGTGATGGTCGAGCCCGGCGTCTTGCCGATGAGCCAGCCCGCGGTGTTCGCGGCCGCGGCGCTGTCGAGCACGGGGAGCGGGGTCGCGTCGGGCGTGGCGCCCGTGACCGTCGCGGCGCCGTCGGTCGCGCCGAAGATCAGCGACGGGAGGTCGGCGAGGCTGCCGAGACTCGGCAGTGACGGGTTGTCCGGGATGGTGCTCTGAGGCGTGATGAACAGCGACCCGTCGCCGTCCTGGCCGCTCCAGACGGTGCCGTCGGCCATGGTCAGCGACCAGCTGTTGCCGCGCACGTGGATCACGCTCGAGGTGGTCCCGGCGGCGTCACCCGCCGCGGGGCTGGGGCGGTTGTTGTCGTAGACGTAGATGTCCGTGCCGCCGCTCACGGCCTGTTCGTCGTAGGCGAGGACGGCGTGGCCCTCACCGAAGACGCCACCGGGATGGTGCATCGTGACGATCGGGTCGTGGTTCAGCGCGAGCTCACTGTGGAGCGTGCCGAGCTGCCCGGAGGCGTTCCGGTCGCGGTGGGCGTACGCACTCAGGAACTCCGCGGAGCCCTGGAGCGCGTGCTGCCCGTCGAGGTAGTCGCTGAGGGTGGAGTTCGGGCCGCCCGCGGCCGGCAGCGAGAACCCGTTGCCATGCGCGACGCCGCCGAGCGAGGCCGCCGACACCTTGCCGAGCCGGATCTTCTCGGTCGCCACGGTGATGCCGAAACAGTGGCCGCCGGAGGCATGCAGGGCGATGTTCAGGACGCCCCATTCGGCGTAGGACAGTGGGTCTGGGATGCCGGTGTTGATCCGGCACGAGCCCCACGGCCAGCAGGGGTTCACGGTGATCCACATGTCCTCGCTGCCGAACGCCGACGTCAGTTCGGAGTACGACAGCCAGCCGTAGCTGGGGTTGTGGAACTGGAACCCGACCGTGTTGCGGAAGTCGTCGACCGTGAGGCCATTCGACGTTGCGAACGGCGAACCGGCTCCCGCGGGCGGGAACACCGTGACCGGTCCGGACGACGCCGTGCGCGGCGTCTCGAACGTCAACGACTTGCCGTCGGGGGCGACCGTGGTGGGCGCCGAGGCCGCCGTGTTGCCGACGGCGACCGTCGAGCCGCGGCAGAAGCCGTTGCCGTCGAGCGTGACGGTCGATCCGGGCTGCAGATGCTGCGGCGTCTTCGCGACGACGACCGGATCGTGGACGCTCGCCGTCGCGGCGGCGTTCGTGAGGACGAGGGCCAGCGTACGGTCGGGCATGCCGGCCGAGGTGCCGACGATCTGCACGGTCGCGGGGAGCGCTGCGCCCGCGGCGGCATGGAACCGCACCGTGCGATCGGCGTAGAAGCCGCCGCCGGGCACGACCGTCGCGTCCGGGAGGATGTCGGCGGTCACGCCGGCCGGGAGGCCGTGCACGCTCAGCCCGACCGTGCCTCCGAACGCACTGTCACGGGCGACCACGATCGGGACGTCGGTGTCCGAGCAGGCATTCACGGGGACGCTGCCCGGCGTCGCCTGCCTCAGGTCGTACGGCGAGGCGACGCGCAGGCCCACGTGCGTCGTTCGCAGCCCGACGGCGACGTTCGCGTTCGCGAGCGGATCGCCGGTCACGACGACATCGGCGAGCTGGTCGACCCGCGGGGCGTCGCTTGCGGCCGTCAGGTGGAGGGTGGCGCTGGTGATCCCCGTCGGGATCGGGTTCGGTGAGACCGCGGCGGTGACGCCCTGCGGCAGGCCGGAGACCGACATCTGCAGCGGCCCGGCCGACCCGTTGATCCGGGTGACCGTGATCGGGACGTCGGTGGAGAGCCCGTCGAGGACGGAGGCGATCGTCGG